>CAYMBB010000082.1:0-9339 GCA_964388515.1 uncultured Anaerolineaceae bacterium | reverse complement strand
GGCGGTGACGGGCTGACGAGCCCGTCCGGGACTGACTGCCCGGGCACGCTGCCGTGAGGGCCGGGGGGCGGTGCCTTCCCGGTCGTGTCATGGATCGCCCCGATGTCGCACGTGCCGATGTCGCACGCCCCGAGGTCCACTCTCGTCTCCCACGCCGCCGCGGCGATCAGCTCCGGACGGTGAGTGATGAAGATGGCCGTCCGGCCCGCTGAGGCGGCGAGGAGGTCGACCGTCAGCTCGGCCGCCGTCGGCTCGTCGAGGTGTTCGGTCGGCTCGTCGAAGATGATCACCGGCCAGTCGGCGAGGAGGGCGCGGGCGAGCCCGAGCCGCTGGCGCTGGCCGCCTGACAGCCGGGCGCCGTGCTCGCCGACGAGCGTCTCGAGCCCGCGCGGCAGCGACTCGACCCAGTCCGCCAGCCGTGCCGCCCGGAGGGCCGCCCGGAGCTCCTCCTCGGTCGCCCCCGGGCGGGCCAGCCGGACGTTCTCGGCGATCGTCGTGTCGAACACGTGGACGTCCTGGGCGCACAGGCCGACGACCCGCCGGACGTCATCGCCGGGCAGGTGGGTGAGGTCCACCGCCGCCGCCGATCCGACGAGTTCGATCGTTCCGTCCGACGGGTCCAGGAAGCGGAGCAGGACGTTGGCCAGGGTGCTCTTGCCCGAGCCGCTCGGGCCGGTGACGAGGGCCCGCCCGCCCGGCCGCAGCTCGAGGTCGAGCCCGCGCAGGATCTCGGGGCCGTCGGGCCGGTAGCGGGCCCGCAGCCCCCGGACGCGCAGGCCGTACGGTCCGGCCGGGAGCGCCGCTGGTCGCGCCGGCTCGTGGACCGGGTCCGGCCGGTCGAGCACGTCGGCGACTCGGGCCGCGGCGGCCCGCAACCGAGGCAGCTGCTGGGCGGCCGGCGCGAGCCCCGCCGCCAGCTCGTGGACGGCGATCGGGGTGAGCACGACGACCGCGAGGGCGACGCCGCCGAGGCTCCCGTCTCGGACGGCGAGGATGCCCGTCACGAGCGCCAGCCAGACCGCCATCCCGCCGGCGAGGCCGCCAACCAGGGCCCCGACGCCGGCGCCGGCAGCCGAGCGCGCCTCCGCCTCGCGCAGCTGCCCATCGAGCCGCGCCAGGTCGGCCAGCCGGCGTTCCGCCGCGCCGCTCAGGACGAGCTCGGGGGCGCCGTGGAGCAGCTCGAGCGCGGCGGCCGCGAGCCGACCACGGGCAGGGGCGATCCGGCCTTCGGCCCGGCGGGCGACGAGACCGGCGGCGAGCGGTGCGCCGGCGGCCACGATGAGAAGCGTGACCGCGAGGACGGCGCCGGCCGCCGGCACGAGCGCGGCTACGAGCACGACCGCCCCGCCGCCGACGATCGCGGCCACGCCGTAGGGCAGCAGGACCCGCAGCCAGACGTCGGCCAGGCCGTCGATGTCGGCGACGAGACGGGCGAGGAGGTCGCCGGAGCGGTACTCGGCCAGCCCGGCCGGGGCGAGGCGCTCGAGGCGGCGATAGGCGTCGGAGCGCAGCCCGGCGAGGATCCGGAACGCGGCGTCGTGGGAGGCGAGCCGCTCGGCGTAGCGCAGGACGCCGCGACCGATCCCGAAGGCGCGGACGGCGACGATCGCGACCATCAGGTAGAGGACCGGTGGCTGCTCGGCGGCCCGCGAGATCAGCCAGGCCGAGGTCGCCGTCAGCCCGACCGCGGCGCCGGCGGCGCCGACCCCGGCCAAAACCGCCAGCCCAAGGCGGGCGCGCACAGGCCCGGCCAGCCGGACGACCCGGGCGAGCGGCCCGATCGCCCCCCGGCGCGCGATCACCCGCCGACGCGCGGCAGGCGCGATCGGCTGCTGGCGCGCGCTCATCCGGGCGCGTCCGTGCGCCAGTCGAGCCGGACGACCCGGTCAGAGAGGGCCAGGGCGGCGGGCCGGTGGGCGACGACGATCACCGCCCGGCGGTCGGTCCGGGCGAGGTCCCGGACGGCCGCCAGGACGAGCCGTTCGCTCGCCTCGTCGAGCCCGGCCGTCGGTTCGTCGAGCAGGAGGAGCGGCGCATCCCGGACGAAGGCCCGGGCGATCGCGACCCGCCGGCGCTGGCCGCTCGAGAGGCCCGCCCCGCGCTCGCCCAGGAGGGTCGCCGGATCGAGTTCGTCCAGCCCGACCGCCGCCAGCGCGTCGCCGACGGCCGCCGCGGGCGCCTCCGGGGCGCCGAGCCGGATGTTGTCGGCCACCGTACCGGCGAACAGGTACGGATCCTGGGCGACCCAGGCGACATGCCGTCGCCAGGCGGCCGGGTCGAACTCGGCGAGCGGTACCAGCCGGGCGCCGTCACTCACCCGTACCTCGCCCTCGTCGGGTGAGAGGAGGCCGGCGATCACCTGGAGGAGCGTCGTCTTGCCCGCCCCGCTCGGCCCGGCGAGCGCGACGACCTCGCCTCCGCGCACCGCCAGCGAGGCCCGGTACGGGGCGAGCAGCTCGCGCCCGGGCTGGCGGACGGTCACCGCTTCGACCCGCAGCTCCCCGGCGCGCAGGTCCGGCACGTCGGTCCGGGTTCCCGCCGGCGGCAAGGGAGCCTCGATGACCGCGAACGCCCGCTCGGCTGCCGTCAGCCCCTCCTCGGAGGCGTGGAACTGGGCGCCCAGCTGGCGCAGCGGCAGGTACGCCTCGGGGGCCAGGACGAGGACGAACAGCCCCGTCCGCAGGTCGAGGTCGCCGGTCACGAGCCGGAGGCCGATCCCGACCGCCACGAGCGCGACCGACAGGGTGGCGAACAGCTCGAGGACGAACGCGGACAGGAAGGCGACCCGGAGCGCTGCCAGGCTCTCGCGCCGGTAGTCGTCGGTCGTGCGCTCGAGCGCGCCCAGCTGGGCGCGGGCGCGCCCGAAGACCTTGAGCGTCGGCAGCCCGGCCACGAGGTCGAGGAAATGGTGCGACAGGCGGGTGAGGGCTCGCCAGCGCCGATCACGCCGACGCTCGGTGGCGAGACCGACGAGGACCAGGAAGACGACGATCAGGGGCACGGTCAGGGCGATCGTGAGGGCGGCGATCGTGTCCGCGGCAAGGACGGTCAGGACGACGACGGCCGGCAGGACGGTGGCCAGGACGAGCTGGGGCAGGTACCGCGCGAAGTAGCCGTCGAGGGCGTCGACGCCGCGCGTCGCCAGGGCGACCACCTCGCCGCTCTGGGCACCCGCCCACCAGCGCGGGCCGAGCCCGACCGCCTGCCGGAGGAGCGCCAGGCGCAGGCTCGACTTCACCTCGGCCGAGGCACGGTGGGCGGCCGACTCCTGCGCCCACGCGACCCCCGCCCGGCCCGCAAGCACGAGCCCGAGCAGGGCGATCGTTCCCCCGAGCGCCGCCAGCCCTGCGCGGTCGAGGAAGGCGGCGCTCACCGCCTCGGCCAGCAGCCGGGCCTGGGCGATCGCCAGACCGGCCGTGGCCAGGCCGAGGACGACACTGACGGCGAGGTGGACCCGGGTCGCCCGGGCGGCTCGAAGGAGGCGCGGATCGAACGGCCTCAGTACCCGGCTCCTGTCTCGTCGGGCGGAATCTGGTGCACCCCGATCCGGCGCCGGAAGACCCAGTAGGTCCAGCCCTGGTAGAGCAGGACGAGCGGAGTGAAGATGACCGCCACGACGGTCATGATCGAGAGCGTGTACGGGGTCGAGGCCGCGTTCGTCGTCGTCAGGCTGTAGGCCGGGTCGATCGTCGAGGGCATGACATCCGGGAAGAGCGCGACGAACAGGGCCACGACCGCGAGCCCGATCGTCACCGCGCTGCCGGTGAACGCCCAGCCCTCGCGCTCGAACCGGTTCGCGACGAGCGCGCCGACGAGGGCCAGCGCCGCCGCCCCGGACAGGACCGCCGAGGGCAGGTCCCCCCGCGTCTGCTGCGTCCAGGCCAGGAAGACGACCGCCAGCACGGCCGCGACGAGCCCGACCCGGCCGACCAGGCGGTTCGCCCGGACCCGGACGTCGCCGGTCGTCTTCAGGGCGAGGAACGCGGCACCGTGGGTCACGAACAGGGCGAGCGTCGTCAGGCCGCCGAGCAGCCCGTAGGGGTTGAGCAGGGTGAACAGGTCGCCGCTGAACTCGTGGTTCGCATCGATTGGCGTCCCGCCCACGATGTTCGCCAGGGCGGTGCCCCACAGGATCGCCGGCACGAGCGAGCCGACGAAGATCGCCGCGTCCCAGCGCGTCCGCCACGAGGGTTCCGGGCGCTTGCCCCGGAACTCGAAGGCGACACCGCGGATGATCAGGGCGACGAGGATCAGGAAGAGCGGTAGGTAGAACCCGGAGAAGAGGGTCGCGTACCACTCCGGGAAGGCGGCGAAGGTCGCCCCGCCGGCGACCAGGAGCCAGACCTCGTTGCCGTCCCAGACCGGGCCGATCGTGTTGATCACGACCCGCCGTTCGCGCTCCGTCCGGCCGAGGACGGGGAGCAGGATGCCGACCCCGAAGTCGAACCCTTCCAGGACGAGGTAGCCGACCCACAGGATCGCGATCAGGGCAAACCAGATGGTCGTGAGTTCCATGGCTGTCGGTCCTCAGTACGCGAACGCGATCGGCCGATCGGCATCGTCGGCCCCGCCGTGGGCAGCGGGCGCCTCGATCTCCGGCAGCCCGGCCCGGATCCGGCGCGCCAGGAGGCCGACCTCCACGATCGCCAGCCCGCCGTAGAGCAGGGTGAACGAGACCATCGTGATCAGCACCTCGAGGGTCGAGGTGCCGGGCGAGACGCCGGCGGCGGTCTGCATCAGCCCGAACACGATCCACGGCTGGCGTCCCATCTCGGTGAAGATCCAGCCTAGCGAGTTCGCGGCCAGGGGCAGGAGCGGGAGCACGACCGCCGTCCCGACGACCCAGCGGCTCGGCCTGAGCGACGGGCGGCGGAGGGCCCACAGCATCCAGAGCGCGGCGAGCGCGGCCAGGGCGCCGGTGCCGATCATCAGCCGGAATGTCCAGTAGGTGAGCGGGATGATCGGCCGGTAGTCGCCCGGGCCGTACTGCAGCTGGTAGGTCGCCTGGAGGTCGTTGATCCCGAGGACGCGCCCGTCGAGCGTCCCGGTGGCGAGGAACGAGAGCAGGTCCGGGATCCGGACCGAGAAGAGTTCCCGGCTGCCGTCGAGCGAGCCGATCGTGAACAGGGAGAACGAGGCCGGCTGCTCGGCGTTGTAGAGCGCCTCGGCGGCCGCCATCTTCATCGGCTGGACGCTCGTCATCACCTTCGCCTGCTGGTCACCGCTGACGAAGACGAGCACGCCGGCGACGAGGACGGTGATCGCGCCGAGCCGGGCGGCGGTCCGGAACGCGTCGGCATCCTCGCCGGGATGGCGGACGAGGCGCCACAGGGCGACCCCGGCCATGAACGCACCGGCGGTCAGGAAGGCGGCCACGATCGTGTGCACGAACGTGATCACCGCCAGCGGGTTCACGAGCACGGCGACGAAGTCGGTCAGCTCGGCCCGCTGGGTCGTCGGATTGAACGTGTAGCCGACCGGGTTCTGCATCCAGGCGTTCGCGGCCAGGATGAAGTAGGCCGAGAGGACGGTGCCGATCGCGGCGATCCAGATCGTCGCCAGGTGGAGCTTCCTCGGGAGCCGATCCCAGCCGAAGATCCAGAGGCCCAGGAAGGTCGACTCGAGGAAGAAGGCGAGCAGGCCCTCGATCGCCAGCGGGGGTCCGAAGACGTCGCCCACGAAGCGGCTGTAGTCGCTCCAGTTCATCCCGAACTGGAACTCCTGGACGATCCCGGTCACGACCCCGAGGGCGAAGTTGATCAGGAACAGCTCGCCGTAGAACTTCGTCAGGCGCAGGTAGCTCGCCTTCCCCGTCCGCAGCCAGGCGGTCTGCAGGCCGGCCACCAGGAACGAGAGCCCGATCGTGATCGGGACGAACAGGAAGTGGTAGACGGTGGTGATTCCGAACTGCCAGCGGGCGAGATCCAGGGCATCCATGAACGGCGACTCCTCGCGGGATCGGGTGTTCGCACCGCGGCGTCAGCTCGTCCTGCGAGCTCGTCCGACGTGCCAACATCAGCCTACACTGGTGGCGCGATCTGGCCATGACGGGGCCGCCTCCGGGCCGCGGCCGACGTCCCTGCCATCGGCGCCGTGGCGGTCGCGAGCGGGCCGCATGGCCGTCGCGGGCGGGTCGCGGACGGCCGCTTGACCGTAGCCGAGGTACCGCATACCCTCTGGATGCCGGCGATGGTGTCCGCCGAGACGCTCGACGTCTGAACTGCCCGGATCGGGCTGATGGCCCCTGGACTGTGTGAGCAGCCCGGGGGCTTGTTGTCTCCGGCAACCGGAGGACGGACGTGGACAACGTCTATCTGATCGCCGCCGCCTGGATGGGGCTTGCCCTCGTTGCGAGCCTGGTCTCGATCCGGCTCGGTGTCTCGGTCGCCCTGATCGAGATTGGCATGGGAGTGATCGGCGGGAACTTCCTCGGCCTGCACACCACCCCCTGGATCGACTTCTTCGCCACATTCGGGTCAGGCCTCCTGACCTTCCTCGCCGGGGCGGAGATCGACCCCGAGTCGCTCCGGCGCCATGCCCGCGTCTCGTTCACCGTCGGCATCATCTCGTTCGCGGTTCCGTTCGCGGTCGTCCTCGCCTTCGCCTACCTCGTGGCCGGCTGGAACCTTCAGGCGGCCGAGATCGCCGGGATCGCCCTGTCGACCACCTCGGTCGCGGTCGTCTACGCGGTGATGATCGAGTCCGGCCTGGCCGAACAGGAGCTGGGCAAGACGATCCTGGCCGCCTGTTTCATCACCGACCTCGGCACGGTCCTCGCGCTCGGCGTCCTGTTCGCCGACTTCAGCCCGCTCCTGTTCGTCTTCATCGTCGTCACGGCGGTTGCCCTCTACTTCATGCCCCGCTGGACCCGCTGGTTCGTCGTGCACGTCCCCGGTCGCGTCTCCGAGCCGGAGATCAAGTTCCTCTTCTTCGTCCTCTTCACCCTCGGCGGGCTGGCCAGCCAGGCGAAGAGCGAGGCGGTCCTGCCGGCCTACCTGGTTGGTCTCGCGGTTGCCGGTGTCTTCGTTCGCGATCGCGTCCTCGTCCACCGGATGCGGGCGATCGCCTTCAGCCTCCTGACCCCGTTCTACTTCATCAAGGCCGGCCTGTTCGTATCGCTCCCGGCCGTGGTCGCCGGCGCCGGGCTGATCGCCGCTTTCCTGGGGCTCAAGGTCGGTGCCAAGATGGTCGGCGTGTGGCCCACCAGCCGGGCCTTCGGGATGCCCGTCCGCGAGGCGAACTACACGGCCCTGCTGATGTCGACCGGCCTGACGTTCGGGACGATCTCCGCCCTCTTCGGCTTGACGAACGGGCTGATCGACCAGGCCGCCTACACGGTCCTCGTGACGACCGTGATCCTCTCGGCCGTCGTCCCGACGCTCATCGCGACGACGTTCTTCGAGCCGCGCGTGACCGCCGAGGTGGAGCTCGAGGAGATCGAAGCGGCGGGCGAGATCGACGCCGGACCGCTCCCGCAGCTGCATCTCGCGTCGAGTACCGACGCGCCCGAGGTCCAGTCCGCTCGATCACCGATCGCCCCCGTGATCGCCGCGCAGCTGACCGATGAGCCGGGGTCGGCATGACGTACCTGGCGATCTCGGTGGGTGCCGTGCTCGGGGCGAACGCCCGCTATCTCGTCGGCGGCTGGATCGCCGAGCGGATCGGGACCGGGTTTCCGTACGGCACGCTGGTGATCAACGTCAGCGGCTCGTTCCTGATCGGGATCGTCCTGACCGTGGTCGGCGAGCGGGCGCTTGCTCCGTGGTGGGTCCGCCCGATGCTTGCGATCGGCTTCCTCGGTTCGTACACCACGTTCTCCACGTTCAGCTTCGAGACGCTGGCCTTGGTCGAGTCGGGCAGTCTCGTCGCTGCCGCCGCGAACGTCCTGGGGAGCGTCGGCGCGGCGCTGCTCGGCGTCTATCTTGGCACCGCCCTGGCCAGGATCCTCTGAAGGAGGCTCGACCGATGGAACGCTACAGTCGCGGCCTGCGCGTGCAGGTGTTCTTTGGGGAGACCGACCAGGTCGGGCATGTTCCGCGCTACCAGGCGATGCTCGAGTACCTCCGCCGTGAAGGCGCCGCCGGGGCCACGGTCGAGCGCGGCGTGGCCGGCTTTGGGGTGAACAGCAAGATCCACACCGCGGCGGTCCTGCGCCTGTCGCTCGACCTGCCGATGGTCCTCACCTGGATCGACGCCCCCGGCCGCGTCGAGCGTCTCCTGCCCGGACTGAGGGAACTCGCCGGCTCGGGGATCGTCACCGTCGAGGAGGTCGGCGTGGCGGCCTACGGCGGCCGGCGCCTCGAGCAGCTGCGGTTCGATCTCCAGGTACGCGACGTGATGACTGCGCCGGTCACTTCGGTCCGGGCCGACGCGAGCCTGCGCGAGGCGATCGAGCTGGTGATCGGCCGGGACTTCCGGGCGCTGCCCGTCGTCGATGAGGCAGGCCTGCTGGTCGGGATGGTGACGAGTGGCGATCTCGTGGCGCGGGGCGGCCTGGGGGCGAGGCTCGACCTCCTGGCGGTCCTGTCGGAGGAAGCCCGCCGCCAGGTCCTCGAGCAGCTCGATCCGGAACGCCGCGTCGGTGACGTGATGAGCGCCGATGTCGTGAGCGTGCGCGGCACCGAGTCGGTCGCCGCTGCGACCCACCTGATGGCCACGAAACGGATCAAGCGCCTCCCGGTCGTCGACGAGGAGGGTCGGCTGATCGGCATCCTGTCGCGGGCGGACGTGCTGCGGGCGGTGGGAGAGACGTTCCCGCGGGCGACCGAGGAGGGGACTGGCCACCCGGGGGTGCGGACGGTGGGCGAGGTGATGCACCGCGACGGCCCGGTCGTGAGGGCCGACGCGGACCTCGCGACGCTCCTCGATGTCGTCGTCTCGACACGCCTGAACCGGGCCGTCGTCGTCGACGGGGCGAACCGGGTGATCGGGGTCGTGAGCGACGCCGACGTCATCCGGTCGGTCGACCCGGCGGCGGACAGCGGCGTGCTCGGGACGCTGATGCGAACGGCAGGGCGACCGGCGGCGGGCCGGGTCACGGCCGGAGAGCTCGTCGCGCGCCCGGCCCTGACGACCGGTCCGGAGACGACGATCGCGGAGGCCTCTCGGCTGATGACCGAGCACCGCCGGAAGCTGATCTGCGTCGTCGACGAGGCGGGGCGCCTGCTCGGGATCGTCGACCGGGCGGACCTCCTGCGCGCGGCCGGCGATGCCCTCAGCGAGCTCGCTGCCGCGGCTGCCGAGGACGACGATGACTGAGCTTCAGGCGCCGGGCCCGCCGGCCGGCGGGCCCGGCACCGGCCGGGAGCCCGGACAGGGCGGGAGGTCGGAGCCGGAGCC
>CAYMBB010000081.1:6663-9357 GCA_964388515.1 uncultured Anaerolineaceae bacterium | reverse complement strand
CGTCAGCAGGCCCGGTCACGCCGCTCGTCCAGATCGGCGTGTAGAGCGCGGCGAGGAGGATCCCCACCACGGCGGCGTTCGTTCCCGCCAGGGCGCGCTGGAAGCCGACCGAGCGCCGGAGGAGGTCCCAGAACGGGAGCGCTCCCCAGATCAGCAGGAGCGAGGGCAGGAAGATCGCGACGAGCGCGATGACGGCGCCGGCAATCCCGTTCGGCGCGGGTTCCGTGACGAAGCCGAGGTAGGCGGCGAAGGTGAAGAGCGGACCAGGCACGGCCTGAGCCGCGCCGTACCCGGCCAGGAACCGGTCCTCGGTCACCCAGCCCGGCTGGACGACGGAGCCATGCAGCAGCGGCAGGACGACGTGGCCGCCGCCGAAGACAAGAGAGCCGGCCCGGTAGAAGCCGTCGGCAAGGGCGACCGACTGGAGACCGGTGGCGGCGCGGAGCAGGGGCAGCCCGACGAGGAGGGCGACGAACAGGGCAAGGGCCCCAACCCCGAACCTGCGGCTGACCGGACCTGGGTCCGAGACGTCAAGCCGCGCCACGCCGGGGGTGAGCAACCAGCGCCCGATCAGCGCACCGGTGCCGATGATCGCGACCTGCGAGAACGGGGTCGACCACACGAGGGCGACGATCGCCGCCGCGATCGCGATCGTCGCGCGCGGACGGTCGGGTGCGAGCGAGCGCCACATCGACAGGACCGCCTGGGCGACCACGGCGACGGCCGCGATCTTGAGCCCGTGGACCCAGCCCGTGGTGGCGACGTCGATGCTGGTCGTCGCCATGGCGAACACGACCAGGGCGATGGCCGACGGCAGGGTGAACCCGAGCCAGGCAGCGATCCCTCCGCGAACGCCGGCGCGGATCGTCCCGATCGCGATCCCAAGCTGACTGCTAGCCGGCCCGGGCAGGAACTGACAGAGGGCGACCAGGTCGGCATACGCGGACTCGTCGAGCCAGCGGCGGCGCTCGACGTACTCGTGCCGGAAGTAGCCCAGATGGGCGATCGGCCCACCGAACGAGACCAGACCCAGGCGCAGAGAGGCACGCAGGACCTCGAGAACCCGGCCCTCCATTCAGGCGGCTCGATCGCGCACCGTGACCTCGACCGTCATCCCGTCCCGGCGCTGGCTCCGAAGGACCACCTCGGCCTTGCCCGGACGGAGGATCAGGCTGGGCTGCAAGGGAGGCTGGAGCGGGAGACGGGTCTCGAACCCGCGACATTCAGCTTGGAAGGCTGACGCTCTGCCAACTGAGCTACTCCCGCTCGAAAAGGGCCTGAGCCTTCAGATCGCCGAAATCAGCCTATCACGCGGCGCCGCCCAAGGGAGACCATGAGACCTTGCGTTCGGGGCTTCGAGTGGAGTATGAAGGTGGCACGCTTCCGGGCACCCGGGCCCGGAGGCCTGGCGATCGGATGCCGACCGCTTCCGGGTGCGAAGGAGGAGCGACGATGACCGGACCTGGCAACCAGGCGCGCCCGCTCGGGGTGACGATCCTCGCGATCCTGGCCGCGATCGGCGGCGTGTTCGGCATCCTGGGCGGCATCGGCATCGTCTTCGGGGGTGCCCTGATCGCCACCGTTGCCGGCGGTTTCGGGGCGCTCGTCTCGCTGCTCGGGCTGCTCCTGCTCGTCCTCTCGGTGGCCGAGCTCGTCCTGGCCTACGGCTTCTGGATGCTCCGCACGTGGGCCTGGCAGCTCGGCTTCGCCCTCGAGGTGGCCAGTGTCGCCCTCGCGATCCTGCAGCTCCTCTTCGGTGGGGTCGGACTGGGCAGCCTCGTGATCACGGTGATCGTGGCCGGGATCATCCTCTACTACCTGAACACGCCCGACGTCCGCAAGGCGTTCGGCGCCCCCGAGACCGGGTTCCCGTTCGTGGGTGAGATCGGCAAGAAGTAGCCAGGGCGAACGCCGGGGTCGCGCGGGCGACGAGGGGGTCGGGCGGGCAACCCTCTCTCAGGGCTTACGCTCGAGGATCGGTCGCGCCTTCTCCGGATTGTCGACCACGAACGCAAACATCGCCCGGTCCCCCCAGCGGCCGAGGAACAGGTGGCCGTAGATGTTCACGCCCTCGTCAGCCAGCGCCCGGGCGATCCGGGCCATGCCGCCCGGCCGGTCGTCGACCTCGGCGATGATCGACTCGCCCTCGATGAACGTGTAGCCGCCTTCCTCGAGGACCGCCCGGGTGGTGTCATCGTCGGCTGTGGTCATGATGATGTGGCCGGTCTCGCCGATCCCGCCACCACCGATCGCCCGCAGGTCGACGCCGCGCGCCGCGAGCGCCTCGGCCAGGGTAGCCAGCCCGCCTGGCCGGTTCGAGAGCTGGACGACGAACTGCCTGGACATCCGATCCTCCTGCTCCCCGTGGCACCTGTCTCGGCCTGCGGACCCCGAATGGCTCCGCGCCGGGATCGGATTGTAGCGGCTCGGGCCGTGCGACAGGCGCGACAGGCGCGACACGCCCTCGCACCGGCGGTACGCTGATGGACGCCATGCCGACGCCCGAACCCACCTCCCGCCCGACCGGTGAACCTCTGACCCTCATCCGAGCCACCGCCGCCGACCTTCCGCCGGCGGTGGCGGACGCCCTGGCCCACCCACCGGAAGGTCGCCGGATCACCGTCGAGGCGGCCGGGATCACGTTCTCCGCCCTCGACTGGCCGGCGGGCACCGGCACGCTCGCTCCGGCCGCCG
>CAYMBB010000081.1:0-6563 GCA_964388515.1 uncultured Anaerolineaceae bacterium | reverse complement strand
CGCGCGCGCCGGCACCAGCGCCGGCGCCCCCCTGCTGCTCATCCACGGCGTCACCTCCTCGGCGCGCGGCTGGTGGCGGATCGGCCCGGCGCTCGCCGCGGCCGGCTGGCACGTGGTCGCCCCCGACCTGCCGGGTCATGGCCGGACGGACGCCTGGCGCGGCCGGCACCGCTTCGCCGAGACGGCCGAGGAGGTCGCCGCCTTCGCCCGGGCCGCCGGGCTGACGAGCGCCGGCGACGGCACGCTGGCGGTGGTCGGGCACAGCTGGGGCTCGATGGTCGCGGCGAGCCTGCCCTCGGTCGGCCTCGTCCCGGGCCGGATCGTCCTGCTCGACCCGCCGGTGATGACCCCGGACCAGTTCCGGGCGATGGCCGCCGACCCGGTCGAGCGCCACTACGACTCGCTCGCCGAGGCGCTGGCGGCGATCGGCGCCGCCTACCCCGCCTGGCATCCGGGCGACATCCGGGCCAAGGCCGAGGGCCTGAGCCAGGTCGACGAGGCGGCGGCCCGGGCGATCCTGACCGGCAACGAGTGGGACGCGGGGCTCGGGGCGCTGGCCCATCCGGCCGCGGCCGGCGTCCCGGTCCGGGTCGTGCGCGGCGAACCCGGCCCGGGCGGTCTTCTCCCCGATGCCTGGCTCCCCGCCGTCGTCCGGCGAGTCGGCAAGGACCACCTCCTCACGATCGCCGGCGCTCCGCACTCGCCCCAGCGAACCCACCCCGAGGCGACCGTGCTCGCCCTCCTCCGGTCGCTCGATGCCCGGATGGCTGACCCGGGCTCCCCGTAGCCGGCTCGGGCCGAGGCCCGCCGGCGGCCCTCAGGCGAGCGGGAGCGACACGACGAACCGCGCCCCGCCAGCGGGCGCATCCTCCACGCGGATCGAGCCCTCGTGGCGCTCGACGATCGCCCGGGCGATCGCGAGGCCGAGTCCGCTGCCCTCGCCGCGCCGCGCACGCGAGGAGCTCGACCGCGCGAACGGCTCGAAGATCCGCTCTCGCTCGGGAACCGGGACGCCGGGACCCTGATCCTGAACCGAGACGATCGCCCGATTCCCGGCGCGACCGACCGCCACGACGACGGCGCCCCCGGCCGGCGAGTGCCGGAAGGCGTTGTCGAGCAGGATGAGCAGCAGCTGGACGAGACGGTCCGGGTCGCCCAGGATCGCCAGCCCCGCACTACCCGGCACCGCGGCCTCGGAGGCGAACGTGAGCGCCACGCCTCGCTCCTGCGCGAGCGGCCCGGCCCGGCGCACGGTGTCGCGGGCGATGTCGCCGAGATCGACGCGCCTGCGCTCCACGGCCAGTGCGCCGGTCCCGCTCGAGGTGAGCGCCAGCAGGTCGCCGACCAGCCGCGCCAGGCGATCCGACTCGGCGATGATGTCGGCGATGAACGGCCGCCCGGCATCGGTGACGAGCCCTTCGCGCTCGACGACCTCCGCGGAGGCACGGATGAGCGCCGTCGGTGTCCGGATCTCGTGGGACGCATCGGCCACGAACCGGCGCTCATGGTCGAACGCTGCCCGGATCGGGACGAGAGCACGTCCGGTGACGAGGAGGGTGACGACCGCCGCGCCGGCCAGGCCGGCCGCCGCGACGAGGAAGATCGCCCGGATCAGGTCGGCCGCCTGCTGGTCATGGAGGGTGAGCACGAACCCGACCTGCAGGAACCCCGCCGGCGGTCCTCTCCCCTCGCTCTCGTGCGGTCGGATCGGCGCGGTCAGCAGCCGCACCCTGACACCTCCCGCGTCGACGGTCCGGAGGTCCCGGCCAACGGCCCGGGCCGCCTCGACCGCCGCCCGGTCGGGCAAACCGGTGAGCCTGATCTGCAACGGGTTGGCCACGAGCGTGCCATCTGGAGCGAGGTAGAGCTCGAAGGTCTGCGCGGCCGCCGGGCTGGACTCCTCGCTGTCGCTGCCTTCCCCGCTGCTCGGAAGAGCGCCCGTGGGCAGCCGCCCATCCAGGCGCGCCAGCGTCGCGTCGGCGGTCGCCTGGAGCGCGCGGTCGGCGTTGATGTCGAGCGCCGCAAGCCCGGTCCAGACCGTCGCGAGGCCAATCCCGGCCACCAGAAGGGCGATCAGCGCGAGCGTGACGAGCGCGAGACGCCGCCGCGTCCGGGCCAGGAGCCGCGCGCTTGGCGTGGTCACGGTCACGACCCGTTCACCGGGCGCCTGACCCGGCACCTGTCTCGGTCACGCGGAGCGAATACCCGACACCGCGGATCGTGCGCAGGGCATCCGCGCGATCGAGCTCGCCGAGCTTCCTGCGCAGGTAATGGACGTACAGGTCGACGACGTTCGAGTAGACGTCCGGCTCCGCTCCCCAGACCGCGTCGAGGATCTGCTGGCGGGTGAGGACCTGGCCAGCGTGGCGGATGAGATAGCCGAGCAGGGCGAACTCCCGGGCGGAGAGCTCGACGGATCGCTCGCCGACCCGCACCACGTGGCGGAGCTCGTCGAGCTCGATGTCCCCGGCCGCGAGTCGCTCGGCGACCGGCTCGGGCCGGCGGCGGGCGAGGGCGCGAAGGCGGGCGACGAGCTCGCTGAACGCGAACGGCTTGGGCAGATAGTCGTCGGCCCCGGCATCGAGACCGGAAACCCGGTGCTCGACCGTGCCGAGCGCCGTCAGCATCAGCGTCGGCGTCGCGATGCCTCTGGCTCGCAGCAGCCGAAGGAGCTCGAGGCCGTCGATGTCAGGCAGCATCCGGTCCAGGACCATGACGTCGTACCCGGAGCCGCCCGTCGCCAGGCCGAGCGCCGTGACCCCGTCGGAGGCGAGATCGACGACGAAGCGCTCGGACACGAGCACGCGCCGGATCAGCTCCGCCATCTTCGGTTCGTCTTCGACCACCAGGACCCGCATCGCCGGCCATCGTCGGGCTCGTGGTGACCGGCCGTCAATGGCCTGGCGACCTCTGTTTGAGAACTCACATCGAGACCACAGGAGGCTTCAATCGTCGGACAGGAGACTTCGGGCTGACTCGAGATGGCCGGTCCGGATGCCCCTCGACGGCGCCGGCCGATCGCCAACATCCCAGCGGAGGCTCACGTCGATGGTCAACAAGCTTGCGCTCACGATTGCCTCGCTGGCAGCGGTCGCCGTCCTCACGGTCGCCCTCGCTGCCGCCGGCTTCGCCCCGGGCACCCCTGCCCCGGCAGCGGCCGTCCAGGTCGTCCAGCAGGAGGCCACGCCGGCGACCGATCCGGCGGCCCGGCCGCAGGTCGTCTACGACGACGTCTACGTCCAGCCGGCACCCTCGCCCCAGACGATCGTCGTTCGAGTCCGGAAGCAGACGGGCGGCGAGCACGAGACAGAGAGCGCTGAGCACGAGAGCGAAGGAACGGACGACTAGATGGCGAACGAGCAGCTGGACCCGACGGCAGGCTTGCCGGTCGCGGGCACGACCGTGGCGCGGGGCTCCGGTGGCGGCCCGAAGCGGCGGCCCGACCCGCGCCCGATGCGGATCGCCTTTGGCGTGACCGGGATCGCGGCCTTCACGGCCCTGGTGTCGGCGATCGTCAGCCCGGTTCCCGCCGCGAGCGGCAGCCCGGGAGCTTCCGGGCCCGCCGACGCTGGCGGCGCCGGCGCCGGGGTCGCGCCGGCGCCCACGTCAGCGGTGGTCCACATCAAGCGGATCATCACCCTCGCACCAGGACAGACACCCCCGCCCAGGGCCGTCGTCACCCGGCTCCCGGCGCCTTCGCCGCGGGTCGTGACGATCGTGACCAGCCAGTCGGGAGCAAGGCCGTGACCGCCCCGATCACTTCGCCGGTCGAGTCGAGCAGGCGACCGCGGCGGGTCTCCCTGATCGGAGCCGCGATGGGCGGCCGGCTCGGGATCCATCTTGCCCTCGACGGCCGCCGCGACGAGGCGACCGCGGCCGCGGCCGCGGATCGGGCGGCGAGCCGGACGGCCGATCGCGTCCGGGCCTGGGCGCGCCTCCTGACCAGGTTCGACTCGACATCCGATCTCATGCTCCTGAACGACGATCCGCGCGACGTCGTCCCGGTCGGGCCGACGCTCGGCCGGGTGCTGGCCTGGGGCCTCGAGGCCGGGCGCCTGACCGGCGGGATCGTCGACGTCGGGCTGCTCGACGAGCGACTGGCGGCCGAGTCGGGCTCGCCCGCCGCAGGCCCCGCACGTCTCGAGCGTCGGGCCGGGCGACCCGCCTGGTCGATCGTCGACGCCGGCGGTCGTCCGGTCGTGGTCCGCCCGCCCGGCCTCCGGTTCGATCTCGACGGTGTCGCCAAGGGCTGGCTGGCCGACCGGGCCCTGGCGCTCCTGGGACGCTACCCGGGGGCGCTCGTCGACGCCGACGGTGACCTGGCGATCCGGGTCGGGCCGGGCGATCGATGGCAGATCGGGATCGCCGACCCGACCCGGGCCGGGATGGACCTGGCGGTCGTCGAGCTCCGGACCAGCGCCGATATCCCGGCCATGTTCGGCCTCGCCACCTCGGGCGTGAGCGTCCACCGCTGGCAGGCGAACGGTCGAGCCGGGCACCACCTGATCGACCCGCGGACCGGCCTCCCCGCCGAGACCGACGTCGTCCAGGCGACCGTCCTCGCCGCCACGGCGCGCGAGGCGGAGGTCCTGGCCAAGACCGCGGTCATCCTCGGCTCGGTTGCCGGGCTCGACTTCCTCGACCGCTCCGGGGTGGCCGGGGCGGTCGTCCTGACGGCGCACGGCGAGCGGCTGGCGCTGCCGCAGACGCTCCGGTGGCTGGCATGAAGTACCGAGGGCTCGATCCGCGCACGAGATGGCTCCGCTGGGGCCTCGTCGCCGTGGCCATCGGAATCGTGCTCGGCACGACCGGCCCGGCGGCCGTCGGGGCGCTCGGGCGGGCCGCAGCGCTCGAACACGCCAAGCTGCCCTGGTACACGTCGCGACTGCTCGCCTTCCTGTCCTACTTCGCGCTGGCCGGGTCGGTGATCTACGGGCTGCTCCTGTCAACGAAGCTCCTCGACGCGGTCGCCCACCGCCCGATCTCGTTCACGCTCCACCAGGACCTCGCGGCCGTCGGGCTCGGGCTGGCCGGCGTCCACGGGATCCTCCTCGGCCTCGACAGGTCGGTCCCCCAGACGGTCGCCCAGATCCTCGTCCCGTTCAGCGGGCCGTACCGGCCGCTCTGGGTGGGCGTCGGACAGACCGCGTTCTGGCTGATGGCCATCGTCGTCGGCAGCTTCTACCTCCGGCGCCGGATCGGCCAGCGCGCCTGGCGCCTGCTCCACTACACGACCTTCCTGGCGTTTGCCGGGGCGACCATCCACGGGCTTCTGGCGGGCACCGACAGCGGGCGAGCCTGGGCATGGTGGTCGTATGTCGGGCCGACGGTCGCGGTCGTCTTCCTCTTCGCCTACCGGGTCACGGCATCGCTGACCGCGCCCGGGGCGCCGGCCCGGGCCGCGCCGGCCGCGACACGCACCGCGCCGGCCGCGACACGCACCGCGCCGGCCGCGACACGCACCGCGCCGGCCGGGACGGGGGCCGCGCCGGCCGCCCGGCGGGTCGGCTCGGTGGCGGTCCCCGTTACACGATCGAGCCCGACGGCCGGAGGCTGATCGATGCAGCGCCGGACCGTGACCGGCCTGCGGCCTATCCCCCGAGCGCGGCCCGCCGCAGCTCGATCGCGCGCCGGAAGACCTCGAGGTAGCGCGGCGCCGACGACGAGCGCCAGTCGAAGTCGACCGCCATCCCGCGCTCGAGGAGCGCCCGCCATGGCTCGCCGCCGGCCCGCCGCAGCTCGATCGCGCGCCGGCACGCGGCCAGGAGCGCCTCGGGCGTCGGTTCGTCGAACACGAACCCGGTCCCCCGCCCCGGCTGCTCGTCGACGTCGACCACCGTGTCGGCCAGGCCACCGGTGCGGCGCACGATCGGCGGCGTCCCGTACCGGAGCGCGACCATCTGGCCCTGGCCGCACGGCTCGAAGCGGGAGGGCATGACGAACAGGTCGGCCCCGGCGTAGATCCGGCGGGCCATCTCGCGGTCGAAGCGCTCGATGAGCGCGACGCGAGCAGGATGCGCGGCCGCCACCCGGCGCAGCGGTTCGGCCAGCTCGTGGTCGCCGCTGCCCTGGATGACGAGCCGGGCGCCGAGGGCCAGCAGTCGCTCGGCCGCCCCGGCGATCAGGTCGAAGCCCTTCTGCGGATCGAGCCGGCCGATTGCGCCGAGCACCGGCCCGCCGTCGTCCGGATCGAAGCCGACCCGCTCGAGCAGGTCGGTCCGGCAGGCCGCCTTGCCGCTCCGGTCGAACCGCGAATACGGGGCAGCCAGCACGACATCCCGGGCCGGGTCCCAGAGGTCGGTGTCGAGGCCATTCAGAATGCCCAGGAACCGATCGCCCTTGGCCCGCAGGAGCCGGTCGAGGCCCATCCCGAAGGCGGGACTGAGCGCCTCGCGGGCATAGCCCGGGCTGACCGTGTTCACGACTTCCGCCCGGACGATCGCGGCCCCGAGGAGGTCGATCCCGGCCGCGTCCCAGACGGCGGGCGCATCCTCGACGCCGAGCCCGAGCTGGCCGATCTGCTCGATCGGCGTCCAGCCGTGGTAGGCGAGGTTGTGCAGGGT
>CAYMBB010000080.1:4061-9359 GCA_964388515.1 uncultured Anaerolineaceae bacterium | reverse complement strand
TCGACGAGGTGATCAAGCCCGGCTACGCCCGGCTCCGCCGGGTGGCCGCGGGATAAGCTCCCTTCGTTCAGCCCGCGGCGCCCGCCCCCTCGGGCTCGGCGATCGTCGTCGGCAGGGAAGCGAGGAGCGGCTCGGTCCACGTCCAGGCGGCCCCGTGGTGCTTGCCTACGGCGCCGTGGCGGGCCGCCTCGACCCGCAGCGGCAGGCCGAAGATCTCGATGAACCCGACCGCGCTGGCGTGGTCGAACGCGTCGCCCTCGTTGTAGGTGGCGAGGTTCTTGTCGTAGAGCGAGAGGGGCGAGCGCCGCCCGGTCACGATCGCGTTGCCGTGGTCGAGGCGCATCCGCACTTCGCCCGAGACGACCCGCTGCGAGGAGGCGGCATAGCCGCGCAGGTCGCGATGGAGGGCGCTGAACCAGAGTCCGTCGTAGGTCAGCTGGGCGAGCTCGTCGGCCACGAGGCGATTGAAGCGGAGGGTGTCCTTGGTCAGCGTCAGGCCCTCGAGCGCCCGGTGGGCCTTGTGCAGGACGGTCGCCGCGGGCGTCTCGTAGATCTCGCGGCTCTTGATCCCGACCAGGCGGTCCTCGACGTGGTCGATCCGGCCGACACCGTGGGCGCCGGCGAGCGCCTGGAGCCGGTCGACCAGCTCGACCGGGCCGAGCCGCTCCCCGTCGAGCCCGACCGGGACGCCGCCCTCGAACAGGATCACGACCTCGACCGCGGGCGGAGCGGCCGCCGGATCGACCGTCCACTCGTAGGCGTCGGCGGGCGGTGTCACCCACGGGTCCTCGAGCACGCCCGTCTCGCACGAGCGGCCCCAGAGGTTGACGTCGATCGAGTAGGGGGACGCCTTGGTGATCGGGATCTCGATCCCGCGCGCGATCGCGTAGTCGATCTCCTGGTCCCGCGACAGGCCCATCCCGACCCGCAGCGGCGCGACGACCTCGAGGGCGGGGTCGAGGGCGTGAACGGCGACGTCGAAACGGACCTGGTCGTTGCCCTTGCCGGTCGAGCCGTGGGCGACCGCGTCGGCGCCCTCCTTCTGGGCGACCTCGACCAGGAGCTGGGCGATCAGGGGCCGGGCCAGGGCGGTCGCGAGCGGGTAGACGCCCTGGTAGAGCGCGCTCGCCTGGAGGTGCGGCCAGACGAAATCGGTGACGAACCGCTCGCGGGCGTCGACCACGTAGGCCTTCGAGGCGCCGGCGCTCATCGCCCGCCGCTCGACCCCCTCGCGGAGCGAGCCGCCCCCGACGTCGACGGTCAGGGTGACGACCTCGACCCCGTACTGCTCGCGCAGCCAGGCGACGGCGACCGAGGTATCGAGTCCGCCGGAGTAGGCGAGCACGACCTTGTTCATCGAGAGACCTCCATCGTGGGGCGGGCGAGCTGGGGGGATCGGACGGGTGTCGGGTCAAACGGGTTGGGCGCCCCGGCTGTCGTGGCCGTCTCGGCTGGCTCGGCCGTGTCGGCCGGCAGGCCCTGGAGGGCGCGGAAGCGGGCCAGCCAGCGCTCGAGGCGGGCCTCGTCGGCGAACAGGACGAGGAGCGTGTTGTCGCCCGCGAGCGTCCCCTCCTGATCGTCGAGCGACGACTCGTCGATCGCCTGGCCGAGCGCGCTGGCGCTGCCGGGAGAACTGATCAGGAGCAGGATCAGGCCGCTCCGGCCGATCCGGACCGGGATGTCGGCCAGGATCCGGCGGAGGCGCTCGTCGCTCGGGACGGCCGGTGCGGGCGGCGGGGCGAGGTCCTCGGGGGCGAGGTAGATGTGCCGGTCCCCGCGGGCGACCTTGACCAGCCCCAGCTCGGTGACGTCCCGGCTGACGGTCGCCTGGGTGACCGCGAAGCCACGCGCCCGGAGCGCGGCGACGAGCTCCTCCTGGCTGCCCACGGAGCCGCGGGCGACGAGCTCGCGGATCGCCCGCTGGCGCTCGAACTTCGTGATCGCGCTCATGCCACGCCTGCGTGGGCGGTCCGGGTGGCGGTGATCCGCGTCCCGAAGGTCGGGTCGTCGAGGGCGCGGGCGAGGGCGTGCGGGGCGCCCGAGTCGGCGATCACGGCCTCGGCGCCCTCCCAGGCGAGGGCGGCCAGGGCGGCCCGGATCTTGGGTACCATCCCGCCCGCGATCACGCCGCTCTCGATCAGGGCCTCGGCCTCGCCGGCGGTGAGTGTGGCGAGGCGCGTTCCGTCAGGGCCGCGGACGCCGTCGACGTCGGTCAGCAGGACGAGCTGGCGGGCGCCCAGACCGGCGGCGATCCCGGCCGCCACGTCGTCGGCGTTCACGTTGCACACGATCCCCTGCTCGTCGCGGGCGAGCGGCGCGACGACGGGTACCTGGCCACCGACCAGGATCGCGTCGAGGAGATCGCGCCGCAGCCCGACGACGTGGGCCACGAGGCCCATGCCGGGGACCCGCTCGGCGATCAGGAGGCCACCGTCGACGCCCGACAGGCCGACGGCGTCGACGCCGAGGTCACGGAGACCGGCCACGAGCTCGCTGTTGACGACCCCGCGCAGGACGGCCGCCGCGACCTCGAGCGAGGCCGCGTCGGTCACCCGCAGCCCGTTCTCGAAGCGGCTGGGGACGCCGAGGCGCTCGAGCCACTCGCTGATCCGGCGCCCGCCGCCGTGGACGAGGACGACCGGCCGGTGGCGGGCGATCACGGCGATCTCGTCGAGGACCTGGCGTTGCTCGGCGATCGTCGTCCCGCCGAGCTTGACGACGAGGACTTCGCTCATCGGCGACCTCCGGGGGCGGTGAGCGGCGGGCTCACGTCGTGTACTCCGAGTTCTCGATCACGTACGTCTCGGTCAGGTCGCAGCCGAACGCCTCGCCCCGGCCGTCACCGAGGCCGAGGTCGAGCCGGACGAGCGTCTCGGGCGCGTCCATCGCCGTCCGGACCGCGTCCCGGTCGAACTCGAGCGGACCGCCGGCCGCCCCGTCGTAGACGAGCGTGCCCGCGATCGCGATCCGCAGCCGGGCCGGGTCGAGGCGGGCCGGGCTGCCGCCCCGCGCCCGCGCCTCGGCCGGGGCGAGCCCGCCGGCCTCGAGGATGGCCGCTTCGGCGAGACGGGCGTTGCCGGCCGCCCCGGCGATCCGGCCCCAGTTCGGGTCGCGGCCATGAACCGCGGCCTTGACCAGGCTGCTCGAGACGATCGCCCGGGCGACGGCCCGGGCGTCGGCGTCGTCGCCGGCGCCGGTCACCTGGCAGGTGAGGAGGGTCGTGGCGCCCTCCCCGTCAGCGGCCTGCTGGCGGGCGAGGGCGCGAGCAACCGCCTCGATGGCGCGGCCGAGCGTCGCGGCCGTCTCGGTGCCGGCCTCGACGGGCGCCGACCCGGCCGCGCCGGAGGCAAGGAGGAAGACGGTGTCGTTGGTGCTCGTGTCGCCGTCGACCGACAGCTGATCCCAGGTCCGAGCCGTCGCGCCGCGCAGGAGACCGTGGAGGACCGACGGCTCGACC
Organism: uncultured Anaerolineaceae bacterium; assembly: GCA_964388515.1. GTDB lineage: Bacteria > Chloroflexota > Limnocylindria > Limnocylindrales > CSP1-4 > JAKAHU01. The sequence goes on along the minus strand of CAYMBB010000080.1, from coordinate 5,902 downwards.
GCGGCGTCGGTGAGCACGATCGCGAGCATCGTGGCCATCCGGGGGTGGATCATCCCGACCCCCTTGGCGATCCCGGAGACGGTGACGGTGACGCCTCGGCCGTCCGGCCCGGGCAGCTCGAGGACGACGCTGGCGAGCTTGGTCGTGGAATCGGTCGTGCGCAGGGCGACCGCCGCCGCCTCGAGGCCCTCCGCGGTCGGGGCGAGGCCACCGGCGACGAGGGCGCCGATCCCGGCCCGGACCCTGTCGAGCGGCAGCCGGGTGCCGATGACCCCGGTCGAGAGGGCGAGCGTCCGCTCGGGGGCGGTGGCGAGCGCGTCGGCCAGGATCGCGGCGATCGCGGCCTGGTCGGCGTCACCGGCCGGCCCGGTCGCGGCGTTCGCGCTGCCGCTCGTGGCGATGATCGCCTCGGTCCAGCCGAAGCGGCCCTGCCCGGCCGGCTCGGTCGCGGCGAGATGCGCCTGGCTGAGCCGGACCGGGGCGGCGGCGAAGGCGTTCGGGGTGAAGACCGCGGCCGCGGCGACCGGTCCACCGACCGTGCGGACGATCGCCAGGTCCGGCCGGCCCGAGCGCTTGATCCCGGCCGCGAGCCCCCCGGCCAGGAAGCCGGCCGGCATCGCCGCCCGCCGTTCGACCGCGGGCAGGGCCAGCGGCCAGGCGGGCAGCTCGCGGGTGAGGGTGGGGGAGTCGGTCATCGGTCGGCGGTCCTCGTTCCGGGGGTGTCGTCGGGCATCATCGTGTCGTCGGGCATCATCGTGTCGTCGGGCATCATCGTGTCGTCGGGCGTCAGGGCGCGAGCGGGTGCTGCTCGAGGCCGCTCCGCTCGTCGAGGCCGTGGACGATGTTGAAGGCCTGGACGGCCTGGCCGGCGGCGCCCTTGACCAGGTTGTCGATCACCCCGATGGCGAGGATGCGCTGCGTCCGCTCGTCGAGCCGGACGTAGACCCGGCAGGTGTTGCTGCCCAGGACGTGCTTCGTGGCCGGTGGCGAGCTGACGACCGCCACGAACGGCTCGTCCGCGTACGCCTCGGCGTAGAGCGCGTCGAGCTCGGCCTGGCTGACCGGCCGGGTCGGCCGGACGTGGCAGGCGGCAAGGATGCCCCGGGTCATCGGCACGAGGTGGGGCAGGAAGTCGACCAGCCGGGCGCCGGGGTTCGCCTCCGGGTCGTGGAGCGGGCCGCGCCGGCCGAGCTCGGCGAGCTCCTGTTCCATCTCGGCGACGTGGCGGTGACCGGCGACACCGTAGGCCCGGACGCTCTCGTTCACCTCGCCGAACATCGTCTCGAGCTTCGGCTCGCGCCCGGCGCCGGAAACGCCGCTCTTGGCGTCGACGACGAGGTCGCCGATCAGGCCCGCCCGGCCGAGCGGGGCGAGGGCGAGGAGCGTCGCGGTCGGGTAGCAGCCGGGGGCGCCGACGATCGCGATCGGTGCGCCCGAGAGGCGGCGCAGCTCGTCGCGGTGGAGCTCCGGCAGGCCGTAGACCGCCTGGGCGAGGAGCTCCGGGGCGGGGTGCTCGAAGCCGTACCAGCGCGGGTAGTCGGCCGGGTCACGGAGGCGGAAGTCGGGGCCGAGGTCGATCACCCGGGCGCCGTCGGCGACGAGGTCCGGGACGAGCGCCGCGGCCGCGCCGTGGGGCAGGGCGAGGAAGACGGCATCCGCCTCGGGGATCGCCTGGTCGACCGCCAGGCCGGTCCCGGCCAGGTGGGCGTGGGTGGCCCCGATCGGCTCGTCCTCCCGGCCCCGGGCGACGAGGCCGACGAGCTCGACGTGCGGATGACGGTCGAGAATCCGGATCAGCTCGGCGCCCACGTACCCGGTCGCGCCGACGATCGCGACCCGGA
>CAYMBB010000080.1:0-3961 GCA_964388515.1 uncultured Anaerolineaceae bacterium | reverse complement strand
CCAGCGCCGCGCCGGGTGCATTCCCAGGCCGGCCGTCCACCTCGGTCGTCATCGGTCGGCGGGGAACCTGCTCACGTGGCGCGCGCTCACGGTCGCGCGAGACCTCTCGCCGGAGGTCGCCACGTGGGAGGTGCCTGGACCGGGGTGGACTGCCGCCATGGGCGTATGACTATACATGAGTCTGCATAGTCATGCAAATTGGAGGCGGGCGGGTTACGGGGCGGTTTCCGGCGCGCGCCACGGGCTTCCGGCGCGCCACGGGCTTCCGGCGCCGGCTCCTGGTCAGGAGGGGATGACGTCCGGGCGCTGGTAGGGCCCGGTCACGATCACCTCGCCCTCCTCCTCGAACGGCTGGTCGCCCGTCCGGCGGACCCGGTAGCGGTGGTGGATCTCGGTATCGCCGGCCGAGAGCATCGCGCTGACCGGGCAGTACTTCCTGGCCGAGAGCTCGATGCAGCGCCGGACCTGGGCGACTTCGATCTCGGGGCCCACCACCTCGTGGACGATCTCGATCCGGGTGTAGATCTGGGGGTACTCCGCCCGCTGGACGCCGCGGGTGTGGACGATGTACGAGTCGTAGGCCTGGCGCTTCTTGTCCATGATCGAGACCACGTCCATCGCCGTGCAGGCGGTCAACCCGGCCAGGACCGCCTCGGTCGGGCGCATCCCCGTGTCGCCCCGGAGGTCGTCCATGACGAGCTCGTGGTTGGAGCCGCTGCGGGCGACGAAGCGCATGCCACCTTCGTGGCGGACGAGGACGGTCTTCTCGGCCATGGCGTGGGTACTCCTCGGACGGTGCACGTTGATGGGTGAGCGGCCAGCGAGGGGGCGCAGTCCGGATCCTAGACCGAGACGGCGGTTGCCGGCGCGGCGAGCCCGTCGTCCGGTCCGGGCGGGTCGGCCAGGGTCGGCGGCATCCCCGTCGGCTCCTCGGCCGACCCTTGCGCCGGCGTCCCCGCCGGCCCCTCGGCCGACCCTTGCGCCGGCGCCCCCGCCGGCTCCTCGGCCGACCCTTGCGCCGGCGCCCCCGCCGGCTCCTCGGTCGGCGCCTCGAACTGCTCGTGGTAGAGCCGGGCGTAGAGACCACCGGTCGCGAGCAGCTCGGCGTGCGTGCCCCGCTCCACGATCCGCCCCCGGTCGTAGACCAGGATCTGGTCGGCGCGCAGGATCGTCGACAGCCGATGGGCGATCGCGATCGTCGTTCGACCCTCCATCAGTCGCTCCAGGGCGGCCTGGATGAGCCGCTCGGAGACGGTGTCGAGGGCCGAGGTCGCCTCGTCGAGGATGAGGATCCGGGGATCCTTGAGCAGCACGCGCGCGATCGCGATCCGCTGCTTCTCGCCGCCCGAGAGCTTGTAGCCCCGCTCGCCGACGATCGTGTCGTACCCGTCGGGCAGCTCGAGGATCCGCTCGTGGATCGCCGCGACCCGGGCCGCCCGCTCGAGGTCGGCATCGCGCGCATCCGGCCGCGCGTAGCGCAGGTTGTCGCGGATCGAGGCGTGGAACAGGTACGTCTCCTGGGTGACGAAGCCGATCACCTCGCCGAGCGAGGCGAGCGTGATCCGCCGGATGTCGCGCCCGTCGATCTCGACCGCGCCCGAATCGACGTCGTACAGACGCGGGATCAGGTAGGTCGTCGTCGTCTTGCCCGAACCCGAGGGTCCGACGAGCGCCACGAGCCGACCCGGGTGCGCCTCGAAGTCGATCGCCTCGAGAGCGAAGCCGGCCCGCGCCTCGATCTCGAGGGCGGCTGCGCCAAGGTGCTCGCCGGGGTCGGCTCCGTCGGCCGAGGCCTCGATCGCCCGGGCCGAGGGGACGGCCGCGGTCGGATAGCGGAACCAGACGTCGCGGAAGCGGACCCGGCCCTTCACCTGGCCCGGATCGAGGGCGACCGCATCGGGCGCATCGACGATCTCGGGATCCATCTCGAGGTACTGGAAGATCCGGTCGAAGAGGGCGAGCGCACCCTGGATCTCGACCTGCACGTTCAGGAGCTGGCCGAGCGGGAAGAAGAGCCGGCTCTGGAGGGTCGTGAAGGCGACGATCGAGCCGGCGGTGGGCGCGGTCGGGTCACCGTTCGCGGCCAGGGTCCCGGCCAGCCAGTAGACGAAGGCGGGGGTGATGCTGAAGACCGTCCCGACGATCATGAAGAACCACCGTCCGACCATCGCCTGGCGGATCTGGAGCCGGGCCAGCCGGGCGTTCAGGGTCCGGAACCGCTCGTTCGCCTGGCGCTGCTGGCCGAACGTCTTCGAGAGCAGGATCCCGCTCACGCTGAGCGTCTCCTCGGTCACCGCGCTCACGTCGGCGAGCGACTGCTGGGTCTGGCTGCTGACCTCGCGGCGGACCTTGCCGACCCGGTAGGTGAGATACATGAAGAACGGCAGCAGCCCGAGCGAAAGGACTGTCAGGCGCCAGTCGATCAGGATCATGGCCACGATCGTGCTCACCGCGATCGCGAGGTTGCTGGCCACACTCGAGGCGGTGTCCGTGACGACGGCCTGGACCCCGCCGACGTCGTTCGCCAGGCGACTCTGGATCTCGCCCGTCCGGGTCTCGGTGAAGAAGCGCAGCGGCATCCGCTGCAGGTGGGCATAGAGCGCGTTCCGGAGGTCCTGCATGACGCTCTGGCCGACGACGTTGTTGAGGTACGACTGCCCGACCCCGATCAGGCCGGTCACGATCGGCACGGCGATCATCAGCCCGACGTAGGGGTTCAGCCGGTCGAAGTGGTGGCCGACGATCACGTCGTCGATCAGCAGCTTGAGCAGGTACGGGTTGATCAGGCCCAGCGCGCTGGTGACGAGGATCGCGACGAGGACGACCGTGAGCTGCGGCCGGTATGGCCTGAAGAAGGCGAGGATGCGCCGCACGGTGCGACCGCGCCGCTCGGGCGGGACGGTGTCGATTTCCGGACCGGGCATCAGGCGGTTCGGCCCGCCATGGCCGAGGCTCATCGGCGGCCTTCGCTGACAGTAGCTGGGATCATCCCTCGGACGCTACCACGAAGCCCCGTTCATTGCCCCCGCAACCGCCCGCCGGCAGCCGCCGCTGGCCCCGGTGGGTGGGCACGCGGGCCGGAACCGGTGACGAGCCGGCGGCCGGCCGGCAGTCCTCGCCGGCAGTCCTCAGAGGCGCGTGCCCGGCGGCAGCGGCTGGTGGCCGTCGGGCGTGTTCAGGTAGCCGGCCGCCCGGTCGGGCCGGTCGGTGTGACCGTACTGCCAGACGATCCGCCCGGTCGTCGGGTCGATCACGATCATCCGGTGGCGGAAGTCGTCGTTGATCGAGACGAGGCCGCCGGGGAGCGGCGTGGCCAGGCTCGGGTGATCGAGCCGACCGGGCCCGGTCCGGGGCGCGTAGCGCCAGACGAGCTTGCCGGTCGTCGGGTTGACGGCGACCACCTGGCCGTAGGTGCTGAAGTCGGCGACGACGACGTTCCCGTTCGCGTCGAGCTGGGCGTCGGACGGATAGGCGACCGGGACGTGGATGTCGAAGACGACCTTGCCGTCGGCCGAGAGGCGGACGACACGCGAGCCGGTGATCTCGGTGATCAGCAGCCCGCCGTCGGGGAGCGGGGTGTCGCCGTTCGGGTTGCCGAAGGTCCGGGGCGCGCGGTCGGTGCACACGCGGGTGCGCCCCCACTGGCGGACGATCGACTTGTCGGGTGCGATCTCGAGGATCCGGCAGTTGCGGATGTCCGCGACGACGATGTCACCGTTGGCCAGCGGGTACGCGTCGTCCGGGGTGTGGAGGTATCCCGCCGCCGAGCCGGCGCGGCCATAGTGGCCGTACTGCCAGACGAGCTTGCGGCTGGCGATGTCGATCCGGTCGATCACCTGGTGAAACTCGTCGTTGGCCACGATCGACCGCCCATCCGGGGAGATGAAGGCGTCGTCGGCGGAGAAGCGCTGGCCGGGCGGCAGGGAGCCGGCGACCGGGAAGCGCCAGACGACCTTGCCGG
>CAYMBB010000079.1:6736-9498 GCA_964388515.1 uncultured Anaerolineaceae bacterium | reverse complement strand
GGGCAGGACCACACGCTCCAGGTCGGCGAACCGGCGGTGGGAGTCGAGCGCCTCGACGAAGGCCTCGACGAAGCCGGGCGCGACGAGCGGGTCGAAGCCGTCCTCCCACCACAGACCGAGCACCCGCAGGCTGCCCGCCCGCCGATCGATCCGGGGTTCGATCCGGCCGACCAGCCGGTCGCCGAACAGGATCGGCAGGACGTAGTAGCCCCAGCGGCGATTCGGCTCCGGGACGTACACCTCCCAGATGTAGTGGAAGGCGAAGGCGCGGCAGAGGAAGTCCCGATCCCAGGCGAGCGGGTCGAGAGGCGCCAGGAAGGCGACTCCCGGCGCCGCGCCTCCAGGCCGGCCGGGCCAGGAGCTACCGCCGCGCGCTCGCTCGGGGCCCTCGGCGGCCAGCTCCCGCTCCGCCTGCTCGAGGAGCGGGAGCTCGGAGGCGACGAGGAAGCGCATGCCGCGCAGACCTTCGATCTCGACCCCGACCAGCTCGCCGTCGGCCAGGAGTTCCTCGCGCAGGACCCGGCGCGTCTCGGCCGCCGAAGGTCCTTCGTCGCCCTCGGACGATGACCCGGGGAAACGGATCCCGAGCCAGATCTCGGCCTGCCCGCCGCTGCCCAGAAGGCCGTGGGCGCGGTGGCGCGAGAGAAGCTTGTGCCGGAGCTGGTCGCGCTCGTCGACCCGGTGGGCGAGGAGGTCGAGCGGGAAGAGGCGCTCGACGAGGTCGTACGAACGGCGGTTGCCGGTCCGGCCGGCGATGCCCAGGATGCCGGCCTCGGCGAGCGCCTCGAGCAGGGCGCGGGTCCGGTTCGTCGGCCCCCAGTACCAGTCGATCGCGGCCTCGGGCGCGAACTCGGCCGAGCTGAGTGGACCGTCCTGGCGGATCCGCTCGAGCAGCGCCTGGACCGGCCCGGCGTGGTCGGGGAACGTCTCGACGTGGTGGCGCCGATGGGCGCGGTCCCAGCTGATCCGGAACCAGGGCAGCTCGCTCGTGGGCAGGAGACTGAGGCCCTTGTTGTACGCCTCGAACAGGCGTCGCTCACGGTAGAGCAGGATGTCGGTCCATTCGCGCCGGTAGCCGGCGATCCGGGCGAGGAGGACGAGGTCGTGATTCCGTCCGGCCACCTCCAGCGGGTCGAACTGGAGCGAGCCGAGGCGCTCGACGACGGCCATGACGCTCTCCGGGTCGTTCGGCAGCGAGCGCGGCGGAGCGAGCAGGTGGCGCAGGACGAGGAACCGCCGGGCGGTCGGCAGGTCGATGCGCAGCGGTGGGTTCACGGCCCGATCGTAGCGGACGCGCCGGCGCGGATCCGCTCGATGCGCTATCGTTTGCCCCGACCAGATCATCAGGTGAAGGCAAACGATTTGTCAGAGGCAAAGGACCAGATCACGGCGGACGCGCTCGCCCGACGGGAGCTGCAGCAGCGGATCGTCGCCGGCTACGAGGCGATGATGGCCCGGCTGATGACGGCCCATCGCCCCGAGTTCCTCGAGATCGGGGTCACGATGCCCCAGGCCAAGGTGCTCTACCTGCTCGAGGCGGCAGGCGAACTCCACATGTCGGAGCTGGTGACGATGCTCGGCGTCTCGCTCTCCACCGTCAGCGGGCTCGTCGACCGCCTCGTCGACCAGGGCCTGGCCGAGCGACGCGAGGACCCCGCCGATCGCCGGCAGGTCGTCGTCATCCCGACCGCGGCGGCCGCGGCCTTGACCGACCGCTTCCGCGAGCTCAACCAGCGCCAGCTCCTGGCACTCCTCGACGTCCTGTCCGACGACGAGCTGGTCGTTGTCGCCCAGGCGATCGAGGTCCTCGCCCGGGCCGCCGCCGGCGCCGGCCAGGCCACCGATCCCGCCTTTGACCCTGCCGGCGGCCGCGTCGGCGAGAACATCTCCAGCTCGGAAAGGAATCGTCCGTGAGTGCGATCACCCGGTTCGCCGTCGGCCGGCGGAGCGTCACGCTCCTGCTGGCCACGGCGCTCTTCCTCGGCGGTTTTTACGCCTGGGGGAACCTCCAGCAGGAGCTGCTGCCGGACATCGAGTTCCCGGTCATCACCGTGATCGCCGCCTACCCCGGGGCCGGGGCCGCGGACGTCACCGACCAGGTGACGAAGCCGATCGAACGGGCGATCTCGAAGGTCGCCCGCCTGGAGAGAGTGCAGTCGACGTCGGCCAACTCGATCGCGGTCGTCGTTGCCCAGTTCTCGTTCGGGACGAACGTGAAGGAGACGCGGGCGGCGATCGAGAGCAACCTCGCCGGCGTGGGACTGCCCCAGGGCGTCAGCCCGCAGGTCACCGCCCTGAACATCAACCAGTCGCCGGTGATCATCGCCTCGATCTCCGCCGATGGCGCCGACGGCCTCCAGGAGGCGGCCCGGCTGGCCCGGACCGACGTCGTTCCGGCGCTCCAGGCCCTCGACGGGGTCGCCTCGGTCGACGTCACCGGCGGACTCGAGCAGCGGGTCCTGGTCACCCTGGACCCGGGGAAGCTGGCGGTGAGCGGCATCTCGGTCGGACAGGTGAGCGGCGTCCTGGCCGCCAACAACCTGACCCTGCCCGCCGGCCAGCTGCCCGAGGACGGGACGAGCGTGCCCGTCTCGACCACGAGCCGCTTCCGTTCACTCGACGAGATTCGCCGTCTGGTGGTGGGGGTACGGCTGCCGGCCGGGGCGGCCGCACCGCTCGCGCCCGCCGCTCCGGGCGCGGCGATCCCCACGGCGGGCCCTGCCGGTGGCGCCGCGCCTGCCGCCGGCGCCGCGCCTGCCGCC
>CAYMBB010000079.1:0-6636 GCA_964388515.1 uncultured Anaerolineaceae bacterium | reverse complement strand
GCCGCCTCGCCGACCCCGGTTACCCTGGCCGACCTTGGCACCGTCGAGCTGGCCGGGCTCCCGACGACCGGCTACGCCCGGACCGACGGCCGAGCGTCGATCACCCTGACCGTATCGAAGACGTCGGATGCGAACACGGTCAAGGTCGCCGACGCCGTCCAGGCCGAGCTGGCCGCCGCCCAGGCGCGCAACCCCGGTCTGAAGATCCTGACCGTTTCCGACCTCTCGACCTTCATCAAGGAGTCACGCGACGGGCTCGTCCGGGAGGGCGGCCTGGGCGCCGCGTTCGCGATCCTGACGATCTTCCTGTTCCTGTTCAGCCTGCGCTCGACGCTCGTCGCAGCGGTCAGCATCCCGCTCTCGATCCTGACCGCGCTCGTGCTGATGCTCGCCACCGGGGTGTCGATGAACATCATGACCCTCGGTGGCCTGGCGGTGGCGGTCGGGCGGGTGGTCGACGACGCGATCGTCGTGCTCGAGAACATCTATCGCCACCGGGCCCGGGGCGAGTCGCGCCAGCGCGCCGTCCTGGACGGGGCACGGGAGGTCTCGGGCGCGATCACCGCCAGCACCGCGACCACGGTCGCCGTCTTCCTCCCGCTCGGATTCGTCGGTGGCCTGGTCAGCCAGTTCTTCCTGCCCTTCGCCCTGACCGTCACGTTCGCCCTCCTCGCCTCGCTCGCCTGCGCTCTGACCGTCGTCCCGGTCCTGGCCTGGTTCCTGGTCGACCGGGTGAAGGTCGAGATCGACGAGACCGGTGAGCCAAAGCGCTCGATCTGGGTCCGCGCCTACACACCAACGATCCGCTATGCCCTCCGCAACCGCTGGACGAAGTGGGGAGTGGTCGGCCTGGCCGCGCTCCTGTTCGTCGGCTCGTTCACGCTCCTGCCCCGGATCCCGACCCAGTTCATCAGCGCCGGTGGCGAGAAGGTCCTGACGATCACCCTCTCGCCGCCCCCGGGGACGAGCTCCGGTGCCGTCCTCGAGCGCACGGTCGCGGCCGAGCGGATCCTGGGCGCCGACCCGAAGGTCGAGCTGATCGAGCTGACCGTCCCGGGTGAGGGTGACACGAGCCGCCAGACGCTCTCGGCCGCCTTCTCCGGTCGGGCCGCGAACAGCGCCTCGATCCTGGCCCGGCTCGACCCGGCGGTCGACCTCAAGGCCTACGCGAAGAAGGTCGCCGCCGACCTCGCCCCGGTCGGGGCCGACGGCTACGAGATCGCCGTCTCCGAGGTGAGCGGCTTCTCGGCCGGGGGGATCAATGTGATCGTCAGCTCGGCCGATCCGGCCCGGGTGGCGAGCACGAGCCAGGCGGTCGTCGAGGCGCTGCGCCGGAACCCGGACCTGCTGAACGTGAAGAGCGACCTCGCCCAGGCCGCTCCCACGGTCGAAATCTCGGTCGACCCGAACAAGGCGATCAGCGCCGGGCTGACGACGGCCCAGGTTGCGAACGAGGTCCGGACCGTGCTCGTGCCCCAGCGCGCGACCCGGATCCAACTCGACGGCCAGCCTGCCCTCGACGTCTACGTCCGGGTCGATCCGGCCCAGGTCAGCTCGGTCGAGACGCTTCGCCAGCTGCCGGTCGGGGCGCCGCGAACCGTTCCGCTCGGCTCGATCGCCGAGGTCGGCCGGGTCGAGAGCCAGGGGAGCATCACCCGGATCGACCAGCAGCCCGCCTCCTCGATCTCGGCCGAGATCACCAGCGACGACACCGGTGCCGTCTCCCGGGCGGTCCAGCAGGAGATCGACCGGCTGCGGGCGGAGGGGAAGATCCCGGCCGGGGTCGACGTCCGGCTGGCCGGGGTCACCCAGCAGCAGAACACCGCCTTCAGCGGCCTGTTCGTCTCGATGGCCGTGGCCGTCCTGCTCGTGTACGTGATGATGGTCCTGACCTTCAACTCGCTGGTCACCCCGTTCGTGATCCTGTTCAGCCTGCCCCTGGCCACGATCGGGGCCTTCCCGGCCCTGTTCATCACCGGCCGGCCGATCGGGATCAGCGCCCTGATCGGGTTCCTGATGTTGATCGGGATCGTGGTCACGAACGCGATCGTCCTGCTCGACCTTGTCGAGCGGCTGCGGGCCCACGGCGAATCGACCACGGAAGCGCTCGTCGAGGGCGGTCGAACCCGCGTCCGGCCAATCCTGATGACCGCGATCGCGACGATGCTCGCCCTCATCCCGCTCGCGGCGGGCTTCAACGAGGGTTCGATCATCGCCGCCGAGCTGGGCACGGTCGTCATCGGCGGGCTCTTCTCGTCCACGTTCCTGACCCTGATCGTCGTGCCCGTCGTCTACTCCCTGGTCGACGACGGGAAGATCCGGGTCGGCCGGATCGGGCGAGGGGAGGCACCGGGAGGCGTCGTTGACGGTTCGCCCGCGAATTCCGATAATGGCACTCGGGATTAGGCGAGCCGGCCTGCGTCCCCGACCATCGCTCGAGACCCTCCAGGAGATCCGATGACTGCCACCCGGCCGATCGTCGACAACGATCGCTCGAAGTTCGACTTCAAGGACGAGATCGTCTACCTGACCGAGACGAAGCGCGGCCTGAGTCGCGAGACGGTCGAGGAGATCAGCGCGATCAAGGACGAGCCGGAGTGGATGCTCCGTTTCCGGCTGCGGGCGTACGAGCACTTCCTCCAGCGCCCGATGCCGCTCTGGACCGACGGCCTGGACACGATCGACTTCGACCGGATCGTGTACTACCGCAAGCCCTCCGAGCGCGAGGAGAAGTCCTGGGACGACGTCCCGGAGAAGATCAAGCAGACCTTCGAGCGGCTCGGCATCCCGGAGGCCGAGCGCAAGTTCCTCGCCGGCGTCGGGGCCCAGTACGACAGCGAGGTCGTCTACCACTCGGTCCGGGAGGAGCTCTCGAAGATCGGGGTCGTGTTCATGGGCACCGACCAGGCGCTCAAGGAGTACCCCGAGATCTTCCAGCGCTACTTCGGGACCGTCGTCCCGCCCGAGGACAACAAGTTCGCCGCCCTGAACAGCGCGGTCTGGTCGGGCGGCTCGTTCGTCTACGTCCCGAAGGGGGTCGAGGTTCCGCTCCCGCTCCAGGCCTACTTCCGGATCAACGCCGAGAACACGGGCCAGTTCGAGCGGACGCTGATCGTGGTCGACGAGGGCGCCAAGGTCCACTACATCGAGGGTTGCCTGCCGGAAGGCGAGCTTGTCAGCCTCGGCGACGAGATGGTGCCCATCGAGACCGTCGCGCCGGGGTTGCTCGCGATGAACAGCGACGGCGACCTGTCGCAGGTGGTCTCCAGCCGGCGCCGGACCTATCAGGGCGCGATGCTGAAGATCGTGCCGGTGTCAGTCGGGAACGCCTTCGAGCTGACACCCGAGCATCCCGTGTGGGCGCTGCGGCGGGAGCGGGTCGCGACCTCCGCCCGCCGATCGAGGCCGGTCGGTCGATGGGACGTGGACGCATCCCGCGTCACGTCCACCGAGCCCGAATGGATCCCGGCCGGCGACCTCAAGGAAGGGGATCTCATCTGCTTCCCGGTCGCGACGCACGAACGGGACCACGCCGAGATCTCGGACGACCTGCTCCGCTTCCTCGGCTACTACCTCGCCGATGGCAGCGCCTTCTACAACGGGGTCTCCAACGTCCCGACGGTGACGCTGTCCTTCCACATCGGGGAGCGGGACAAGATCGAGGACGCGCGGCGTCTGATGAGCGCTCTCTCCGGGAAGGACGCCGGCCTGTTCGAGGTTCCGGACAAGCACGAAGCTCGTGTGTACGTCTACTCGCGCGAGCTTCTCGAGCTCTGCTGGACGTACTGCGGCCGCTTCTCCGCCGAGAAGCGTCTCCACCCGGACCTCATGGATCTGCCGCCAGACCGCCAGTGGCTGCTGGTCGAAAGCTATCTGCTGGGCGACGGGAGCCGCCATCTCCGGGCGAACGGTCGCACGCTGGTCCGGGCGTCGACCGTGTCACGCACGCTGGCGTTCCAGCTCCAGGAGATCCTCGCCCGGAACGGGACCTACGCCGGTATCCAGGTCCGGAAGGCGTTCGCGGAGACGATGACGGACGGCCGCTCGGTTACCCATCGGGAGCAGTACAGCCTCCACTTCGAGGAGGGGCGGACGGTCCGCCGGGTGTGGCACGATGCGGACCGCAGCTGCTACTGGGTGCCGATCCGGCGGATCGAGAGCCGGCCCTATGACGGCTGGGTCTACAACCTCGAGATGGCCTCGGCCCCCAACGCGTACCTGGCGCGAGGCTTCGCGGTCCACAACTGCACGGCACCCATCTATGCCACCGACTCGCTCCACGCGGCGGTCGTCGAGGTGATCGCGCTGCCCGGCTCGAAGGTCCGCTACACGACGATCCAGAACTGGTCGAACGACGTCTACAACCTCGTCACCAAGCGCGCCCACGCTCACGCGAACGCGACCGTCGAGTGGATCGACGCGAACACCGGTTCGCGCAAGACGGTCAAGTACCCGAGCATCTACCTGCGCGGCGAAGGCGCCACGGCCGACATCATCTCGGTCGCCGTCGCCGGCCGCGACCAGCACCAGGACACCGGCGCGAAGGCGATCCACCTGGCCCCGAACACACGCAGCCGGATCGTCTCCAAGTCGGTCTCCAAGGACGGCGGGCGGGCGACCTACCGCGGCACGCTCAAGGTCGCGCCCGGCGCCACCGGCGCGGTCGCCTCGGTCCGCTGCGACGCGCTGATGCTCGACGATCTCAGCCGGAGCGACACGTACCCCTACATCGACATCCAGGAAGACGACACGACGATGACCCACGAGGCGACCGTGGGCAAGATCAGCGCCGACCAGATCTTCTACCTGATGAGCCGTGGCCTGACCGAGAACGAGGCCCAGAACCTGATCGTCCAGGGCTTCCTCGAGGTGTTCACCAAGGAGCTCCCGATGGAGTACGCGATCGAGTTCAACCGGCTCGTCAAGCTCGAGATGGAGGGGTCGCTCGGATGACGACCTCCGCCGCGGAGACAACTCCCGGATCAGCCGTCCGGGCGCCCCGCCAGGCGCCCACCGACCTGACGATTACCTTCGCCGAGGAAGCCGCCGTCCGGAGGGCCTCGGAAGCGTTCGGCGAGCCCGCCTGGCTGCTCGAGGATCGCCTGGCGGCGCTGGGTCGGTTCGCCGAGCTGCCGATCGAGACGAACCAGCTGTACACGACGTACATCGATCTCCGCTCGGCCAGGCTGGCCGGCGCCGTCCCGTACGAGGCACCGGCGACCGTCGCCGAGGCCGGGGGCGATGGACCAGCCGCCCTCCCGGACGGGGCCGACGGCCTGATCGAGATCCACGAGGACCGCCTGCCGACGCTCGTCCTGTCGGCCGAGGCGCGCGCCGCGGGCGTCGTGCTCGAGACGTTCGGGGCGGCGCTCCGACGCGAGCCCGACGCGCTCCGTCGCCTGCTCGAGGGCGGCTCGCTCCTGCCGACCGATGACAAGCTCGCCGCGCTTACCCGGGCGACCTGGAACCAGGGTGTCCTCCTCCGCGTACCGGACGGCGTCCGGCTCGAGCGCCCGATCGTCGTCCGCTGGGCGCTCGGGGCACCCGGGCGCGCGCTCGTGACGCGCACGATCGTCGCTCTCGGTGAGGATGCCGGCCTCTCCCTGGTCGAGGAGCAGGAGGCGTCCGACGCCGGCGCCGCGGCCGGTGCGGCGGCCGCGGCCGGGGCCGACGTCGGGCAGGCGTTCTTCGCCGGCACGACCGAGGTCGTCCTCGGCCGGGGGGCGAACCTGTCGGTGGCGAGCCTCCAGGACTTCCCGGGCAACGTCGTCGCCTTCGTGCACCGCTTCGCGCGCGCCGCCGAAGGGGCCTCGCTCCACTGGGCGCTCGCCCAGCTAGGCGCGCGGCTCGTGCGCAGCCGGGTGGACAACCGCCTGGAGGGCGACCACAGCTCGGTCGAGCAGGTCGAGATCGTCTTCGGCGGCGACGACCAGCTCTTCGACCTCACCTCGTACACCCGTCACATCGGGCGCGACACGACCGGCAACCTGCTCAGCAAGGGCGCCCTCCAGGACGCCGCCCGCTCGTACATGAAGGGCCTGATCACGATCGAGCGGAGCGCGGTCGGGACCGACAGCTTCCTCGGCGAGTTCGGGATGAACCTCTCGAAGCAGGCCCGCTCGGTCGCGATCCCCAGCCTCGAGATCGACCAGCCCGACTGCCGGCGCGCCGCCCACTCCTCGTCGGTCGGGCCGATCGACGAGGGCCAGCTCTTCTACCTCGAGAGCCGGGGCATCCCCGAGGACGAGGCGCGCAAGTTCATCGTCCTCGGCTTCCTCGAGCCGGTCGTGGCCCGGGTGCCGCTCGCCTCGGCCCAGGACCGGCTGCGCGAGCTGCTCGAGGAGAAGTGGGCCGCCGGCCGGCGCTCCGCGGTCGCATGAACCGGCGAATCGACCTGCTCGGGGTCGACGAGGTCCCGCCCGGGACGATGAAGATGGCCTGGGCGAGCGCCACCGAGTCGGTCCTCGTGGTCAACGTCGAGGGCGAGCTGCGGGCCTTCCAGGGGGTTTGCAGCCACCAGTACTTCGAGCTCGACAAGGGGTTCCTGACCCGGGACTCGCTGACCTGTGCGCTCCACCTGTCGCGCTTCGACCTGGCGACCGGCGAGGCGCTCGACCCGCCGGCGGAACTCCCGCT
>CAYMBB010000078.1:0-9563 GCA_964388515.1 uncultured Anaerolineaceae bacterium | reverse complement strand
GGTCCCTGGCGAAGGGTTCTGGACGGGGAGTTCGACTCTCCCCCATCTCCACCATCGTTCCTCTGTTCGGTCGGCGTCTCGCGGGCGCTCGCCGGCACGAACGCCTCGGTCGTCGGGATCCTGCTGGCGGCGCTCTACGCGCCGATCGGGACGAGCGCGATCGCCCGGCCAGCCGATGTGGTCCTCGCCCTCGGCGCCCTGGCGCTCCGCGCGCTGACGAAGACACCGCCCGGGGTCGTGGTCGTTCTCAGCGCCCTAGGCGGCGAACTGCTCGCTCGACTCGGGTAGCGAGCCGGTCGGAGTCGTCCGAAACGACGCCCGGCTCCGCCCCCGCATCCGCCCGCGCGGCATGGCGCGGGGTACCGGAGGGATGGAGGGGTGGCTAGATCCCGGCCAGCGCCGCAAGCTCGTCCCAGTAGCGGGCGACGGTGCGGATGGCGGTCTCGTGATTCGACAGGCTCATCGATTCGTTGGGGGCATGGGCGTTGTCGTCCGGGGGGGTGAACCCGAGGAGAACGACGGGCAGACCGAGGATCGTCTCGAAGCTGGCGCAGATCGGAATCGACCCACCCTCCCGGATGTACAGTGGCGCGCGCCCGAACGTTGCCTCGATCGCCCGTGCCGCCGCCTGGGTCGCGGGGTGATCGATCGGTGTCAGGCTGGGTCGGCCGCCGCCGAGGTTGCGGACGTCGACCCGGACGCCCGGCGGAGCAATCTCGAGGATGTAGGCGCGCAGGAGCTCGAAGATCCGGTCGGGAACCTGGTTGGCCACGAGCCGGCAGCTCACCTTGGCATGGGCGTGGGCGGGGATGATCGTCTTGCTCCCCTCCCCGGTGAAGCCACCCCAGAGCCCGTTCACATCGAGGGTTGGCCGGGCGCCCCGCCGCTCGAGCGTCGTGAAGCCGGCTTCTCCGACGAGCTCCGGAAGTCCAAGCGACGTCCGGTACGCCTCCTCGTCGAACGGAAGTGCCGCGAACGCGGCCCGGTCGGCGTCGGTCAGCGGGACCACGTCGTCATAGAAGCCCGGGACCGCGATCCGCCCGTCCGGATCCTTGAGGCGGGCGATGATCGTCGCCAGCGCGTTGGCGGGATTCTGGACGGTACCGCCGTATGACCCGGAATGGAGATCCAGCGACGTGCCGGTGACGTCGATCTGGATGTACTGCAGGCCGCGAAGTCCGATCGTGATCGCCGGTAGGTTTCCGTCGAAGAACCCCGTGTCGGAGATGACCGCGAGGTCCGCGGCCAGAAGATCACGGTTCGCTTCGAGCCACGGATCAAGGTGAACCGAGCTCGCCTCTTCCTCGCCCTCGAACACGAACTTCAGGTTGATCGGCAGCCGGCCACGAGTCGCGAGAAGCGCCTCGGCGGCGCGGAGATGGATGTGGATCTGGCCCTTGTCATCGGCAGTGCCCCGACCCACGACACGGTCGCCCCGGATGAACGGCTCGAACGGCGCCGTCTCCCACTCGTCGATCGGGTCGACCGGCTGAACGTCGTAGTGACCATAGACAACGACCGTCGGACGGCCGACAGCGTGCAGCCAGTCGCCGTACACGATCGGATGACCGCCCGTTTCGGAGACGACGACATGCTCGACGCCGATCGCCCCGAGCTGGCCGGCGACCCACTCCGCGGCCGTCCGACAGTCGCCAGCGTGCTCGGGTAGTGCGGAGATGCTGGGGATCCGCAGAAACTCAAGATAGCTTGCGAGGCGTCGCTCGCGGCTGGCATCGAGGTAGGCTTCAAGCTCGTTCACCGAGGTCATGGGATTCGTCCTCTCTCCGGGTATGGCCGGGATGCACCCGGGACGGCGGGTCGCCCCGCCGGTCGTACGGGGGTATCGCCGCGGCGGACGCGCCGGCGCCGTCTGGTCGGGACAGCCGGTCCAGCGGATCACCCTCCAATCGCTCCCAGGAGACGAGTCCGGCCGGAGACGGTGCGGACTTCATCGGGCCGGCGGTGCCGGTCTGCCCCGATCGTGCCACGGCCACCGGATACCCGACGAGCAGAAGGAGCTCCGGCACCGCGGTCGATGGCAGCTGGAGGACGACCGCGGCCGCAACCTGACTGAACGAGGTGACGGGGCAGGTGCCCAGGCCGAGGGCATGAGCGGCGATCATCATGTTCATCGCCGCCGTCCCGACATCGATCAAGGTCGTCGCGTCGTGCTGGAGCTGGACGAGCTGCTCCGCCGCTCGGTCGGTATCCGTGCAGATCACGATCACGGCGGCGGGCGTGCTGAACATCCCGGGCGTGACGGCACGCAGCCGTGCCAGCGTGCCCGGATCGCGCACGACGAGAAAGCGATGGATCCGCCGGTTTCCGCCACTCGTCGCCCAGCGTCCTGCCTCCAGAACCTGAATCAGGAGCTCGTCCGCCACGGGACGATCCTCGAAGGTCCTGGTCACCCGGCGGCTGCGGATCGTCTCGAGGACGACCTCGGCCGCGGGCGAAGCCCGCTCAGCTGGCATCGGGGTCGTCCCCGGTGGGGGAGGCAAATGAGTCGGCCTGTGAGTCGGCCTGGCCAGTTCGCGCCTGCTCCACGAGGTGCTCCGCGGTCCGCCGGCTCATCTCGCGCAGGAACCCCTGGTACCGCTCGCGGTCGCGCACCGGGAGCATCTTCCTGCTGTTCACCTCTTCCCGGAAGGCTTCGAGCCAGTCTCGGCTGGCCGGGCTCGCCCGCAGTGCCATGCACCCGGCGAGTCGGCTGGCGGCGTCGATGAGACGGAAGACCCCGTAGTCGTACGGCTCGACCATGCACAGCTCCGCGCTCGTCACCAGGTGCGCGAGGAGCGCGAACGCCTCGGACTCGCTGATGACGAGCGGGTCGCCGGGCGCGGCAGTCGCGCCGTCGGGGCTCGGCTCGGCCATCAGTATCCCTCGACCCCCATCTCGCGGCAGAGGCGCACGAGCTCGGGGTGCGTGTAGCGGCCTGCCTCCTCGATCTGCACGCCATCGAACCAGACGGACGGGGCGAGGACGACGCCGTCGCTATGGATCGGCGAGCCGAGCTCGGTGGCTCCGATCCCGAATTGCATGCAGCCGAAGATCCGCTCGTCCTCGAGGATCCGACCGCTCGGGCGCGTGACGCCCGGGTTGAAGCCGTAGCAGGCGTGGTCCATGAGCATCGCCGCAGGATGCCCGAAGCTCCGCAGCCAGCGGTCGTAGAAGAGCGCCTCGGAGCCGCCCTCCACGCGCGTGACGTAGCCCTTCTCGATCGTCAGGCGGACCGGCGCGCGAAGAATGCCGATCTCGGCCGGGGGCCAGATCGCCCCGTCGTAGACAAGGACGCCTTCGAAGCTCTCGCGATCGGCCATCGGCCAGGATTGGCCACCGAGCATCTGGCCGAAGCCGCCCGTCCGCTCCTCATCCCAGTACGGGTCACCCTTCTTGTCGACCGTCATCCGCAGGTCCGTGCCCGCCGGGCTCGTCAGGCGGATCGTCTCGGCCTCCTGCGACATCTGATAGAGGACCCGGGCCATCTCCTCGAGCGGAGCCTGCGGAACCTGGCCGATCGTCCGGACCATCATGTCGACGTCCATCCCGGTCAGGCAGACGTAGATGCACCCATTCGATACGGCCGCGTGATAGGCGGGGCTGTAGAGCTGGTAGGCGACCGCGAAGTCGAACCAGACGTCCGCCCCGAGGGCGGCTCGGGCGAGCGGTCGCGGCGGCTCGCGCATCGGCTCAGGGAGAGTGGGGTAGGAAACCAGAGTCGGCACGCCGCCGACCGTCGCGACCGCACCGGCCGTCGCCCGCGCCGTCCGCCAGTCGCCGGCTGTGTCGACGGTGATCAGGACCTGCTGGCCGGGACGGATCGGCCGAACCTGGGTGACGAGCGTGTGGGCGGCTGCGGCCAGCTCGATCGAGTAGAAGTCGTCGCGCGATTCGTTTCCGGTCGCGAGTGCCACGAGATCAACCTCCGGAGTGTGGTGATGTGGATGAGGCAGACCCAGCTTCAGGAGCGGAACGGCAGCGGCACGGGCCAGCGGTGCCCGGCGACGAACGGGCGACCATAGGTCCGGCGGCTGTGGGCGTGGCCGAGCGACACGAGGGACTCGGCGAGTTTCATCGCCACCGGGGGCGGGTCGAGGACCGGAACCTCGAGACCGCGCCTGGCGAGTTCGGCCTGGATTCGGGGCGCAAAGCCGGCGAGGCCCGTACAGCCGGGGATGAGGACGTGCGCACCATCCTCGCGGACGGCCGCCTCGGCGACCGCCATGACCGCCCCGAAGGTGGCATCCGCGTCGGATGCGAGGTCGAGGACGGGAACGTTGAAGGCGCGGACCGACGCGAGCTTCGCGGCGACGCCGTAGCGGAGCGCCTGGTTTTCGACGACCGGAATGAGCGAGTCGACGACCGTCAGGACCGAGAACCGGTGACCGAGGATCGCCGCGAGGTGCATGCACGCCTCGGCCGGGCCGACGACCGGGATGTCGACCGTCTCGCGGCAGGCCTGGACGCCCGGGTCGCCCATGCAGTCCACAACCACGGCGTCGACCCCGGCCTGCTCGGCCTCGATCATCTTGGCGATGATGTCTGGCGCGACGAGCGTCTCGGCGACGTGTCCCTCGACCGAGGGGGTGCCCCAGTCGAGCGTGACGACGCTGACCTCCGTCCCCGGGCCCGCCGCCGACCGGTACGCCTGGAGCGTCTCCTGCTCCCAGCTCGTCGTGATCACGGGGTTGATGACGCGGATGTGCATCAGGTTCCTCCTTCTCCCGGGACTCGGTTCGGGGCCTCGGCGGCGGGGCCTCGGCGGCGGGGCCTCGGTGTCAGGCCGGGACGCGATCGAGGAGCTCCTCGATCGGGCGGTAGTCGACCTCGAACCCGAAGTAGCGCGGCCCCGCGCAGCCAAGCCCGCGCTCGGTGCGGAACGCCTCGAGCCCGCGGATCCCGACGACGGCGACCTCGTGTCCGACGTCGATGACCGTGTTCGTGTAGCCCTCGCCGGTCGCGCGGTCGGCGATGACGACGAGGTCGGGGCTGCAGACCCATGGCTGGCCGTCGAGCCAGCTCACGTGGTTCTCGTTCTTGAACCAGACCGCCAGGGTGTGGCCGGTGAACCGCCCGCTCCCCTGGATCGTCGTGGTTCCGAACATGTAGCCGTCCCGGTCCTCCCAGTCCTTCTTCACGACCCGCCCCTCGAAGAGGAGGTGACCGCCCGTGTGCGTGATTGCCGCCGCGATCGGGTCCGCACCGGCCTCACGCGCCTGGCGGATCGCTCGACCCAGCTCCAGGCTCTTCGTGAGGGTCCCCGGAACGACGATCTCCTTCATCTCGGCCACCGGCAGAAGCGTCGCCGCCTGATAGCAGGTCCCGTGGGCAGCCACGCTCAGCATCTTGCCGATCCGCTCGAGCATGAACGGGTTCGCCGCCTCCTTGAGGATGACGACGTTGCCCCATCGATCAACGCTCGCCAAGGGGTGACTCGTCTTGCCGTACAGATACGGTGTGCCCTGCATCTCGTCGGGGATCGCCCGGCCCGCGTAGTCGCCGTCGACGCAGGTGACGCCCAGCCGCATCGCGGTCACGAGCGGCGCCGGCGAGTTGCCCGCGCCGAGCTCGGACGGGACGATCACGCTGATCGGCTTGCCGGTGTAGGCGGCGAGCTCGCGCACCGCCTGGGCCATCGCGTTTGGCCCGAGCCGGTCCGTCAGCCCGAGCGCCTCGATCGCCTTCTGCGTGGAGTCGTCCTTCGGGGCGATCGAACCCATCCCGTAGGCAGTGCAGCTCCAGGCGCGGTCGGGGATGTCGGCGAGGTCCGTCCACTCGAGCGGCAGGCCCTCCGCCAGGGCGGCCGTGAGCATCCCAAGGCCCCACTCGAGGCCCCCGCCGCCGCCGGTGCCCATGAACATGCAGCCGCGGACGAAGTCCTCGCAGTCCTGGATCGTGGTAAGCGCGTGGGTGGCCATCGGGGCTCTCCTCCTGAAGGTCCTGGGGAAGGTGCTGCGCCCGCCGCTACTGGGCAGCTGATCGAGGTGTGGCCTGCGGGGCGGGCGGTGGCGCCACGCCTGACGCAAGTCGCCCGGCGAAATGACAGGCCGCGAGATGGCCGCCAGCCGTCTCGAGGAGGTCGGGCTCGCGCTCGCGGCAGACGTCCGGGCGGCCAAGCTGCTCCCAGAGCCAGCAGCGTGAGCGGAACGGGCAGCCAGCCGCGATGTGGGCCGGGTCCGGCACGTCGCCCCGGAGGACGATCCGCTCGCCGCGCTTGGCCGCTCGAATGGACGGCGTCGCCGAGAAGAGTGCGACGGTGTACGGATGGCGCGCGGAGGCCCGCATCGCGCCGGCACCGGCTCGCTCGACGATCCGTCCCAGGTACATCACAGCCACGTCATCGCCGAGATGCTCGACGACGTCGAGGTCGTGTGAGATCAGGACATAGGTCAGGGAGAGGCGCTGCTGAAGATCGAGGAGCAGATTCAGGATCTGTGCCTGCACCGAAAGGTCAAGTGCTGAGGTCGGCTCGTCGAGGACGAGCAGCTCGGGTCCGAGGGCGACGGCACGGGCGATCGCGACGCGCTGCGCCTGCCCGCCGCTCAGCTCGTTGGGCCGCTGGTCGAGTACCTCGGGCCGGAGCGAGACGAGGTCGATCAGCTCGCGGATCCGCGTCTCGAGCCCGCTGCCGCGCAGGGAGCGATGCGTTCGCAGCGGCTCGGCAATCACCTCTCCCACCCGCATCGTCGGATCCAGCGCCCCGGCCGGGTTCTGCTGGACGAAGCCGAGACGCGCTCGGAGGCGCCGGAGATCCGGGCCGCGCAGGGAGCTAAGCTCCTGGCCCGAGACGTCAATCCGGCCTCTCGTGGGGGAAACCGCCCCGATGATGCAGCGAGCGAGGGTGGTCTTGCCGCACCCGGACTCGCCGACGACCGCGAGCGTGGATCCCCGCGCCACGTCGAGATCGACGCCCGCGACGGCGCGCACGGGAGTCCCGCGGCCCGAGCGGTACTCCTTGACGAGGCCGGTGATCCGGAGGATGGGCTCAGTCATCGCTGCCCCTGGTCGAGGCATCGGTCGCGGCGAGCCAACACGCGACGGATCGATCGTCAACCGCCTCCGGCGGCGGTGACTCGACCCGGCATCGCTCGATCGCGACCGGGCAACGCGGCGCGAAGGCGCAGCCCGGCGGCAGTGAGCCCGGTGCCGGCCCGAACCCCGGGATAACGGGCAGAGGCTGCTTCCGTCGCTCCGCGGTCACGATGCTCCCGAGCAGCGAGCGCGTATAGGGATGACTCGGCGCGCCGAGCACCCGCGAAGCCGGTCCCTCTTCGACGAGTGAGCCTGCGTACATCAGGGCGACTCGGTCGCACGTCTCACTGACCACGCCGAGGTGATGACTGACCAGGATGATCGAGAGTCCACGTTCGGTCCGCAGCCGTCGCAGCAGATCGAGAATCTGGGCCTGGATCGTCACGTCGAGCGCGGTCGTGGGCTCGTCGGCGACGAGGAGCTCGGGATCGCCGGCGAGCGCAAGCGCGATCATCACGCGCTGCTGCATCCCGCCCGACAGCTGATACGGGTAGAGCCGGTACATCCGCTCCGGGTCCGGGAGTCCAACCTCGGCGAGCCGCTCCATGGCCCGCGCGCGCCGTTCGCTTCGCCCGAGCCGGGTGTGGGCCGCGAGGACCGCCTCGAGCTGCGCCCCGACCGTGAAGACCGGGTTCAGCGAGGTCGCCGGGTCCTGGAAGATCATCGAGATCCGCGCCCCGCGCGTCGCCCGGAGCGCGGCCGGCGCAAGGGAGAGAAGGTCGAGCCCGTCGAAGACGAGCCGACGCGCCGTCACTCGACCTGGCGGGGGCACGAGACGGAGGAGCGAGAGCCCGGTGAGCGTCTTGCCTGAACCGGTTTCCCCAACGAGGCCGAGGATCTCACCCCGGCCGAGGCGGAACGACACGCCACGGACGGCCTCCACCGCCCCGCCACGTCGCGCGAAGTCGACCCGGAGCTCATCGACCTCGAGGAGGACGTCGTTCACCGGGCCAGGTCCGAGGGCCGGAGTTCGAACGCCCGGCGGAGGCCGTCCCCGAGGAAAACGAACCCGACGCTCACGAGCACGATCGTGAGCCCGGGGAACGTCGCATACCAGGGGAAGCCCAGGAAGTAGATCCGACCGGCGTTCACCATCGTGCCCCAGTCGGCCGTTGGCGGCTGGACGCCGAGGCCGAGGAAGCTGAGCCCGGAGCCGACGAGGATGACGGCCGAGAGGGCGAGCGTGGCCTGGACGATGTTCGGTCCCTTGAGGTTCGGGACGACGTGACGGCCGAGGATCGTCGGGGCGCGGACGCCGATCACCCGTGCCGCCTCGACGAAAGGGCGATCTCGGAGCGATGCGGCCTGCGACCGGGCGAGCCGTGCGTACCACGGCCACCAGGTGACGCCGAGGGCAACCGTCGCGCTGACGAAACCGGGGCCCAGGGCCGTCGCGACGACGATCGCGAGGAGGAGCGGCGGGAAGGCGAGGAAGATGTCCGTCACCCGCATGACGAGCTCGTCCACCCAGCCACCGAAGTACCCTGCCGCGGCCCCTGTCGGGACGCCGATCGCGACACCCATGAAGACGACTGCGAGGGCCATCGCGAGTGAGGCACGCCCCCCGAACAGGATCCGGGCAAGGAGGTCCCGTCCGAGCTCATCGGTGCCAAGCAGGTGCGCCGCGCTCGGCGGGCGAAGCTTCTCGATGACGTTGGGCGCGCCGAGACCCTGGTCGGCGTAGGGCGTCAGCCATCCCGCGCCGACCGCGCCGACGATCGCCAGGCCGACGATCGCCAGGCCGAGAAGGCCGCTTCGATCACGTCCCAGCGCGCGGAGCAGCCACGGGAGCCGCGGGCGACGCGCTGTCTTCGCCGGAGCGAAGACCACCGGAGCCGTCACGCCAGGGGCGGCCAGGTCGCGTCGCTGTGGCGCAGCCCCAACCGGACGAGCAGCTCGGCCGTCCGGATGGCAACGGCGAGCGGGTCGATGACGGCGATTCCGGCGTGACCTCGCGCGGCGAGCGCAGCCACCAGCTCGTCTCGGAGCTCGGCCATGAGCGTGCAGCCGAAGATGATTGCGCCAGCGCCGTCGTCCTCGATCGCCGCCGTCGAGGCCGCGACCATCCGCTCGAGCAGGCCGGCATCGTCGGTCCGGAGGGCGAGCACCGGGAGATCCACGACGCGGACCGATGCACCGCGTTCGACGTGACCGTACCGACGCCAGAGGTCGCGGGTAAACGGGACGTCCCGGCTCGTTGTCCCCAGGACCGAGAAACGATCGGTGAGCGTTGCCGCGAGCGCAAACGCGCTGTGCGCGGGTCCCACGACGGGGATCCGAACCGCCTCGCGCGAAGCAAACAGGGCCGGGTCGGCCATGCAGTTGATGATCACGGCATCCGCGCCGGCCCTCTCCGCGTCTCGGACGCGACGGAGGATACCCGCCGCTGCGAGCGCGATGTCGTGATCGGATTCGATCGACGGGGGACCCTCGTCGATGGCGACCACGGAGATCTCGACGTCCGGCGACGCGTGCGCCGCGAAGTAGTCGCGGGGCTGGCCGACGTCGGCCGTGACGATGGGGTGCACGAC
>CAYMBB010000077.1:0-9574 GCA_964388515.1 uncultured Anaerolineaceae bacterium | reverse complement strand
GCCCCCGTGCTCCCCGAGCCGCCGCCGGAGCACCTCCCCGACCAGCGCCGCGTTCGCCTGGCCGCGGGTCGCCTTCATCACCTGGCCGACGAGAAACCCGATCGCCTGGGGTTTGCCGGCCCGCACGTCGGCGACCGCCGCGGGGTTGGCGGCCAGGACCTGGTCGACGATCCCCTCGAGCATCGCCTGGTCCGAGATCTTCGTGAACCCCCTGGCGGCGACGATCGCGGCCATCGCCTGGCCGGTCTCGAAGTGCGCCTCGAACACCTCCTTGGCGTTCGTGGCCGTGATCCGGTCGGTGGCCTGGAGCTCGATCAGCTCGGCCAGCTCGCGGCCCAGCCGGGACGGCTCGAGCCAGGCCGCGTCGGCCGCGGAGAACTTCCGGAGCAGGCGCAGGTATTCACCGGTCACCCAGTTCGAGGCGCGCTTCGGCTCGATCCCGGCCCCGACCAGGGTCTCGAACAACTCGATCGCCCGCGGCTCGTTGACGATCACCGTCGCGTCGTAGGCGGACAGGCCGAGCGCGGCCTGGTAGCGCGCCCGGCGAGCGGCCGGCAGCTCGGGCAGCCGGGCCCGGATCTCCGCCAGCCAGGCCGGATCGATCCGCAGCGGCGGCAGATCCGGCTCCGGGAAGTAGCGGTAATCCTGGGAGTCCTCCTTCGAGCGCATGACGTACGTCACGCCCCGGTCGTCGTCCCAGCCCCGGGTGTCCTGGGTGAGCGTCTCGCCGGCGTCGAGGGCCGCCCCCTGGCGCTCGATCTCGAACGCGATCGCCCGCTCGACCGAGCGGAACGAGTTCATGTTCTTGACCTCGACTCGGGTCCCGAACGCCTCGACGCCGCGCGGCCGGAGCGAGACGTTGGCCTCGACGCGCAGCTGGCCGCGCTCCATGTCGGCGTCGGAGACACCGATCGCGCGCAGGAGCAGCTGCAGCTCCTCGGCGTAGCGGCGGGCCTGCTCGGCGGTCCGGATGTCCGGCTCGGTGACGATCTCCATGAGCGGGGCGCCGGAGCGGTTGAAGTCGACCAGGCTGACCGTCCGGCCATCGGACGTCGTGACGTGGACGAGCTTGGCCGTGTCCTCCTCGAGATGGGCCCGCCGGATGCCGACCGTGAACGGTCCGGCCGAGGTCTCGAACGCCAGCCGGCCGTTCGCGGCCAGGGGCAGGTCGTACTGGCTGATCTGGTAGCCCTTGGGCAGGTCCGGGTAGAAGTAGTTCTTGCGGTCCCAGCGGGTCGTCGCCGGGTTCGTCGCCTCGATCGCCAGACCGGTGGCGAGGACGTGCTCGACCGCCCGCCGGTTGATCACCGGCAGCGCCCCGGGCAGCCCGAGGCAGACCGGGCAGACGTGGGTGTTCGGCGGCGCCCCGTCGTACTCGGTCGAGCACGAGCAGAACATCTTGCTCGCGGTCTTGAGCTGGCAGTGGACCTCGATCCCGATCACCGGCTCGTAGCGCTCGAGGACCGACGAGCCGGCCCCGGGGGCAGCCCCGACGGCGCTCATCAGGCGCCTCCCGCGACGCTCATCGGCCGCCCCCGCCGACGCGCTCGACGAACCGTCCGATCCGGACGAGCGCCTCGCGCAGCTCGTCCTCCGAGGTCGCGTAGCAGGCCCGGACGTGACCCTCGCCCGACGGACCGAAGGCGTTGCCCGGGACGACCGCGACCCGTTCCTCGCGCAGGAGGCGCTCGGTGAACTCGTCCGACGAGAGGCCGGTCGAGCTGATCCGGGGGAAGGCATAGAACGCGCCGCGCGGCTCGAACGTGGGCAGGCCGATCGCGTTCAGGCCGTCGACGAGCAGGCGCCGGCGCCGGTCGTAGGCCAGGCGCATCCGCTCCACCTCCGGCTCGCCGTTCGTGATCGCCTCGAGCGCGGCGTCCTGGGCGGTCGTGGGAGCCGACATGATCGCGTACTGGTGGACCTTGACGATCCCCTCGAGGATGCCGGCCGGAGCGCACAGGTAGCCGACCCGCCAGCCAGTCATCGCGTACGCCTTGCTGAAGCCGCCGATCAGGATCGTCCGCTCGAACATCCCCGGCAGGGCGCTCATCGGCCGGTGGCGGTAGCTCCCGTAGGCCAGACGGTCGTAGATCTCGTCCGAGTAGACGAGCAGATCGTGGCGGACGGCGATCCGGGCCAGCTCGTCCTGGACCGCGTCGGGCAGGACCGCCCCGGTCGGGTTGCACGGGTAGCCCAGGAAGAGCGCCTTCGTGCGGGGCGTGATCGCCGCCTCGACCGCGGCCGGGTCGAGGGCGAAGTCGTCCTCGAGGCGGGTCGGCACGGGGCGCACGGTCCCCCCGGCGAAGACGACGGCCGGGGTGTAGGCGACGTAGCTCGGCTCGTGCAGGATCACCTCGTCGCCGGGGTCGCAGGTCGCCCGCAGAGCGAGGTCGACCGCCTCGGAGGCCCCGATCGTGATCAGGATCTCGCGCCCCGGGTCGTAGCGCACGCCGTAGCGCCGCTCGAGGTGCCCGGCCAGCGCCTGCCGCAGCTCGAGCGTCCCGTAATTGCTCGTGTAGTGGGTCCGGCCCCGGCGCAGGCTCTCGATCCCGGCCTCGACGATCGCCGGCGGCGTGTCGAAGTCGGGCTCCCCCACCCCGAGGCTGATCACGTCGTCCATCGTGGCCAGGATGTCGAAGAAGCGCCGGATGCCCGACGGGGGCACGGCCCGGACGCGCTCGGCGAGGGCCCGCTCGGCGAGCGGACGGCGGGGCGCGGCCAGCCCGGCGGCCCGTTCGGCGGTGGGCAGGAGGGCGGGCTCCATCCGGGTCGCGTCGGTCGTCATCGTCGTCTCCTCCTCGCCGTCGTCAGGATCGGGCACCGGCGGCGAGCGCCGCGGCCCGCTCGGCAGGGGTCGGCGCCGCCGGGTCGTCGGCCAGCCGGAGCTCGGTCGGTTCGAGCGCGCGCCAGTCGGCCGCCGCGGTCAGGCCCTCGTAGGCTCGCGCGTAGCGCAGCAGGTCGGCCTCGTGCCACGGGGCGCCGATCAGCTGGAGGCCGACCGGCAGCCCGTCCGAGAGCCCGCACGGGATCGAGACGCCGGGCAGGCCGGCCATGTTCACCGGCAGCGTGCAGGCGTCCGAGAGGTACATCGCGACCGGGTCGGCCATCCGGGCCCCGAACCGGAAGGCGACCGTCGGGCTGGTCGGCGCGACGAGGGCGTCGAAGCCCTCCGCCCAGAGGGCGTCGAAGTCGGCCTTGATCAGCGTCCGCACCTTCTGGGCCTTCAGGTAGTAGGCGTCGTAGTAGCCGGCCGAAAGGGCGTACGTGCCGAGCATGATCCGCCGCTTCACCTCGGCCCCGAACCCCCGACCGCGGGTGGCGAGGTAGTTGCCGAGGATGTCGCTGCCCCGGACGGAGGCGCCGAAGCGGATCCCGTCGTAGCGCGCGAGGTTGGCCGAGGCCTCGGCCGGGGCGACGATGTAGTACGTCGCGAGCCCGTAGTCCGTGTGCGGCAGCGACACCTCCTCGACGATCGCCCCGGCGCTCTCGAGGGCCGCCACCGCCTCCCGGATCCTGGCCTCGACACCGGGCTCCATGCCAGCCACGAAGTACTCCCGCGGCAGCCCGAAGCGCCGCCCGGCGAGGGCCGCGACCGCCTCGTCGTCGCTGGCCGGCAGCTGGAGCAGCTCGTCGGGGACCGGCACCGGGGCCGAGGTCGAGTCGCGCTCGTCGCGCCCGGCGACGGCGTGGAGGAGCGTCGCGGCGTCGCGCGCGTCGCGGGCGAACGGCCCGATCTGGTCGAGCGAGCTGGCGAAGGCGATGATCCCGTAGCGCGAGACGCGACCGTACGTCGGCTTCAGGCCCACGATCCCGGTCAGCGCGGCCGGCTGGCGGATCGAGCCGCCGGTGTCGGTCCCGATCGCGAGCGGCACGTGATAGGCGGCCACGGCCGTCGCCGAGCCCCCCGACGAACCGCCCGGGACGCGGTCGAGGGCCCACGGGTTGGCCGTCGGGCCGAAGGCTGAATGCTCGGTCGAGGAGCCCATCGCGAACTCGTCCATGTTCGTCTTGCCCAGGATCACCGCCCCGACCTCGCGCAGCCGCTCGGTGATGTGCGCGTCGTACGGCGCGAGGTAGCCCTCGAGGATCCGCGAGCCGGCGGTCGCCTGGCCGCCCCGGACCGAGACGAGGTCCTTGAGCCCGACCGGGATGCCGAGCAGCGGGTGGAGCCGCTCGAGCGCCGCGGGGCCCTCGGCGCGGGCCGCGGCCAGCCGGGCGTCGGCGTCCTCGGCCTCGTGGAGGGCACGCTCGCGGTCGATCGTCAGCCAGGCGTTCAGGGCACGGTTCTGCCGCTCGGCGACGGCCAGGTGGGCCTCGACCAGCTCGCGCGAGGTGATCTCGCCGGCACGCAGGCGGTGCGCCATCTCGTGGGCGGCGAGGCGGACGAGCGCGTCGGCCGGTCGGGCGGTCATCGGTCGGCCACGGCTCAGGCGCCGGTGTCGATGATCGCGGGCACGACGATGAAGTCACCGTCACGCTCGGGGGCGTTGGCCAGGACCTCCTCCACCGGCAGCGAGGGGGCGGGGACGTCCTCGCGCAGGATGTTCTCGAGCTCGATCGTCTGGGCGGTCGGGGGGATCGCCTCGGTGTCGAGCCGGGCGAGGATCGCGTACTGGTCGAGGATGTGGTTGAGCTGGCCCTCGAGGCGGGTCAGCTCCTCCTCGGTCAGGCCGAGCCGGGCGGGGTGGGCAACGTGTTCGACGTCGGCGCGGGAGAGGACAGCCATGGCCCGATGATAGCCCACCCGCCGTCCCGGACCGCGCCGGGGGCGGCATTCGGTGATCCGGTGGTCCGGACCCGGCCGATCAGCCCGCGGCCGGAGGCGGGTCCGTCGGCGCGTCGAGCAGGCTCGAGGCCATCATCAGGTCGGCTGTGGCGACGTTCGTCGCCAGCGGGACGTTGTGGACGTTGCACACGCGCAGGATCGTCCGGATGTCCGGGTCGTGGGGATGGGCGCTGAGCGGGTCGACGAGGAAGATGACCGCCCGGATCTTGCCCTCCACGATCAGGGCCGCGATCTGGGCGTCGCCGCCCATCGGGCCCGACAGGAGGCGCGTCACCTCGAGGCCGACCTTCTCGCGCAGGAGCAGGCCGGTCGTCGAGGTGGCGACGAGGTGGAAGCGGCCGAGTCGCTCGCGGTTGTACGTTGCGAAGGCGACCATGTCGACCTTCCGGCCGTCATGGGCGATCAGGGCGATCGTCGCCGGGGCGGACACGGGCGCAGGAGTCGGAGCGGCGGCAGGTTCGGTCACGGCTGACCTCCAGGCGGGCCGCCGAGGCCGGCGGCGGCGACCACCCGACGATACACGCCTGCGCGCCCCGCGGCCGCGCCGGGCCGCGTCATCGACCCAGCGGCACGCTCCAGCCGATCAGCTCGCAGCCCAGGTAGTGGGGAGCCCCGATGCCCGGCGTGCAGGCCGGACAGCCCCAGCGCGTCAGGCCGCCCTCGTCGGGCAGGAACGCGACGTCGCAGACATGCTCGGATGGGTCGCAGTGGCGACCGTGGCACGGGCAGTCGCAGTGGAGCCAGTGCTCGCAGGTGCAGCGCGCCGAGGGAGACGGCGGACGAAGCACGCTGGCCGGGAACGGGCTCGGTGCCTGCATGCGAACCTCCTGCGGGCCACCGGCGGACGGGACGCTCCGCCGACCCGGTCGGTTCCGGTGGGATCGATTCTCGCCCGGCCGTCAAGCCGACCCCGGGCCCGGCCGTGCTCCCCCGTGGCCGACCCCGGTCCCGGGCGGACCACCGTCGCCCGGCCCGCGCTCGCGGTGCCGCCCGGCGCGCGCTCGTCGTCAGGCCGGTCCCGATCCTCCGGCCGGCTCCGATGCCTCACCGGCGAGCAGGCGCCGGAAGGCCGACTCGTCGAGGACCGGGACGCCGAGCTCCTGCGCCCTGGCCAGCTTCGAACCCGCCCCCTCGCCGGCGACGACGTAGTCCGTCTTCCGGCTGACCGAGCCCGCCGGATGGCCGCCGGCGGCCCGGATCGCCTCCTCGGCCTCCTGGCGGCTGAACCCCTCGAGCGTACCGGTGACGACGACCGTCTTGCCGGCCAGCGGCCCGCCGACCGGTCCGGTCGGGCGGACGACCGGGCGCTCGGCCTCGACCCCGGCGGCGACGAGCTCCTCTAGGCTGACGCCGGTCTCCGGGTCGGCGAACCAGTGGGCGATCGAGGCGGCGACGACCGACCCCACTCCCGGCACCTCGGTCAGCCGGTCGGGCTCTTCGCTCGCCATGCGCTGGAGCTCGCGGGCGATCCGGGCCGTCCAGCCGTCGGGCCCGCCCATCGGCTCGCCCTCGGCCGGCGGCCAGGTCCGGGCGATCCAGTCGGCGAGGTCGACCGCGGTCTGCTCGCCAACCTGGGGGATCCCGAGCGCGTTCAGGATCCGGGCCAGCGGCCGGCGCCGCGAACGCTCGATCGCGGCGGCGAGGTTCTCGGCGCTCTTCCGGGCAAACCGGTCGAGCGTCTCGAGCTGCTCGACGGTCAGCCGGTAGAAGTCCGCCGGGCGGGTGACGAGCCCGCGCTCCACGAGCTGGCTGACGACGGCCACCCCGGCTCCCTCGATGTCCATCCCACCCCGGCTCGTGAAGTGCAGGAACCGCTCCAGGACCTTGGCCGGGCAGCGCGGATTCGGGCAGTAGTAGCGGACCGCGCCCTCGTCGTGGGCGACCGGCGTGCCGCACACCGGGCAGCGGTCGGGCATCTCGAACTCGCGCTCGGCGCCGGTTCGACGCTCGGGCAGGGAGCGGACGACCTCCGGGATGACGTCGCCGGCCTTCTGGAGGATGACCGTGTCGCCGATCCGGACGTCGCGCCGGCGGACCTCGTCGAGGTTGTGGAGGGTGGCCCGGGCAACCGTCGAGCCGGCGACCTTCACCGGCCGGAGGTGGGCAACCGGGGTGAGCGTCCCGGTCCGGCCGACGTAGGGGACGATCTCCTCCACGACCGTTTCGACCTGCTCGGGCGGGAACTTGAAGGCGATCGCCCAGCGTGGCGCCCGAGCGACCATCCCGAGCCGCTCCTGGAGCTCGTAGCGGTCGACCTTGACGACGACCCCGTCGGTCTCGTAGGGGAGCTCGTGGCGCGCCTCCCGCCAGCGCTCGGTGAACGCGATCACGCCCTCGATGTCGAGGCCGGCCTCGTGGTGCGGGTTGACCGGGAAGCCGAGCGCCTCGAGGCGCTCGAGCGCTTCCGACTGGGACGCGACGACCGGGCGAACGAGGGCGACGGCACCCGGGGCAGCCGGGGCAGCGACACCCGGCGCGGCAGCTCCGGCCGACGCGCCGGCGCTCCCGCCGTCCTGGCCCGGGGCCGGCTCCTCGAGCAGCTGGTAGGCCCAGAAGCTCAGTCGGCGGCTGGCGGTCACGGCCGGGTCCTGCTGGCGAAGCGACCCCGCGGCGCTGTTGCGTGGGTTCGCGTAGAGCGGCAGGCCGGCCTCCTCCCGCTCGGCGTTGATCCTGGCGAACTCGGCCTTGGGCATGTAGACCTCGCCCCGCACCTCGAGCGAGGCCGGCTCGGGCAGCCGCTCCGGGATGACCGCGATCGTGCGCAGGTTCGCGGTTACGTCCTCGCCGGTCGTCCCGTCGCCCCGGGTCGCGCCCTGGACGAACCGGCCCGCCTCGTAGCGCAGGGCGACGGCCAGGCCGTCGATCTTCAGCTCGGCGACGTAGCCGAGCCCGGGCGCCGGCTCGGGGGCGGCGGGCAGCCCGAGGCCGCGCCGGACGCGGGCATCGAACGCGCGCAGCTCGTCCTCCCCGAACGCGTTCGCCAGCGAGAGCATCGGCCGGCGGTGGCGGACCTCGGCGAAGGCGCCCGACGGGGCGCCCCCGACTCGCTGCGTCGGCGAGTCGGGCGTCGCCAGCTCCGGGAACGCCGCCTCGAGCGCGACCAGCTCGCGGAAGAGCGCATCGTACTCGGCGTCGGTCATGACCGGCGCGTCCTCGACGTAGTAGGCGCGGTTGGCCGCCTCGATCCGCGCTGCGAGATCGGCATGGCGGGCCTGTGCCTCGTCCTCCGACAGGAGGGCGGCAGCCCGGCGGGCGGCTGGCGTGTCTACGGCAGATCTGCTCACATGACGAGAATAGACCGGCGCACGACACCGAGGGTCCGTGGAGTCGGCGGACGCGGTGGGGCTGTCAGGCGAGTGGCCCTGGCTCCTGGATGAACGGGTTCACGATCCGGACGCCATCGAGGTCCTGGCCATGCACCAGGTCTTCCGTCAGCAGGTGCGTGCAACCGGCGGCATGCGCCGCAGCAACGATCAATGCGTCCCACACGCTCAGGCCATACCTGCGCTCGACCGCCCAGGCATCCTCGAGGACGATCTGGTCGAGTCCGATCGGCGACCAGGCGAGCAGGTCGCGGACGTCGGACTGGGCCTCGTCCGGGGTCAGTCCCGGACGCAGCTTTCGGGTGACAGTCACGTAGTACTCCGTCAGGACCTGGAAGCTCAGCCGGCCCTCTCGCGTCTCCCAGAGCGTGGCGAGCCAGTCGCGTGCCCGTGGCTGCTTCTCCGGCTCCGATGCGTCTCTCGCGTACACGAGGACGTTGGTGTCAACGAAGACCGGCACGGTCGTGAAGCTCGTCTCGAGATGGATAGCGCCCGTCGCCCTTCAGCTGGCGGGCAGGGCGGCTCAGGAACCGATGCATCGACGCCTCGTACGACTCCTGCCGGCCCATCTGCTGCCCCAGCAGCTCGCGGATCAGACGCGAGACGCTCACGTCGCGGCGGGCGGCCTCCAGGCGGGCCCACCGGGCGGTCTCCTCGTCGAGCGTGACCGTCACGTTTCGCATGAACATGATTCTCGTGTTACACGAAATCCGTGTCAAGGCCGAATCCGGCTCGTTCCCGCATCGGGCTCTTGTGGGCGATCCTGGCTCTGTTTCAGGGGCTCGGTGCAGGAGGACCGGGAACGCCAGGGGTCAGCCGATCAGGTCGAGATTGGCCATGCTCGCCAGGAGCGTCTTGCGGCCGACGGTCGGGTCGCGGAAGACGACCGTGACCTCTTCGTCCGTGCGGGTCAGCTTCGAAGTGACGACGATCCCGTCGCCCCAGCGGGGATGCCGGACGCGGTCACCGTCGCGGAACCGGCGCTCGCCCGGGACGATCGGTCGGGGCGCCGGGGCAGGACGGGGCGCCAGGGCAGGACGAGGTGCGGGCAGGGTCGAGGCCGACCGCTGGTGGGTGACCGGGTCGTCTCCGGCGATTCCGCGACCGCCCGGGTGGCGGCCGATCCCGGCGTCCCGGTATGCCTCGCGCTTCGCGGCCAGATCACGGCTCGGCCGGAACGCGCTCCCCGGCGGCGGCGCGCCGGGCCGCCCGCTCCCCTGGCGCCAGGCGCCGCCGCCGGCCCGGATCGGCGTTCCGAACCGGCTCGCCCGGCGTGCCCCGAAGACCAGGTCGAGGTCGAGTGGGCCGTCCTCGTCGGCGATCCCCTCGTCGGGGACGAGCTGGGGGCCGATCATCAGCTCCTGGGGGATCTCGAGCAGGAAGCGCGACGGGAGCGAGGCCTGGCCCATCCCCCAGGTCGCCCGCCGCCAGGCGTGCGAGAGGAAGAGCCGGCGCTTGGCGCGGG
>CAYMBB010000076.1:2185-9625 GCA_964388515.1 uncultured Anaerolineaceae bacterium | reverse complement strand
GCGCTCGCCCGGTCGACCTCGCGCCGCTCGACCCGGCCAGTCTGCCCCGCGCCCTCGAGAGGCTCGCCCGGCTCGTGCCCGCGCCGGAGGCGGCGCCCGGGATCGTGGCCCGGACGATCACGATCAACGAGCGGGCGGCGGTCATCCGCGCCGCGCTCCGGGCGGCGCCGTCGGTCGTCCTGCAGGAGCTGCTCCGGGGGGTCCGGGACCGGGTCGTCGTGGCGGTCACCTTCCTGGCCATGCTCGAGCTGATGAAGCGGCGCGAGATCATCGTCGAGCAGGCCGAGCCGTGGGGCCCGATCGTCGCCCGGGCGACGCCGCCCGGGGAACAGCTGGCGGGTGGAGCGGCCCCCGACGAACCGCTCGACGAGTCGCTTCGGTCGTTCGCATGACCGGCATCGAGGTGGGCGGCGACCCGGCCGCCAGCGGCGGCGACCCGGCCGCCAGCGGCGGCCAAGCCGGCGAGCTGACCGAGGCCCAGCTCGAGGCGCTCCTGTTCGTCGCCGAGCGACCCCTCGCCCGGCGCGAGATCGCCACCCTGGCCTGTGTCGACCGGGCGACGGTCGACGCCCGGCTCGGTGACCTCGAGGTGAGCCTCGCCGGGCGCGGGATCCGGCTCGTCCTGAGCGGGGACCGGGTCGAGCTCGTCACCGCCCCCGAGGCCGGCGCCCTGATCGCGCGCTATGTCGGCGCCGATGCCGTCCGCCTCTCGCCGGCGGCGCTCGAGACGCTGGCCATCGTCGCCTACCGCCAGCCGGTGACGAAGGCGGTCGTCGAGCGGATCCGCGGCGTCGACTCCGACTACACGATCCGCTCGCTGCTCCACCGGCGCCTGATCGTCGAGCTTGGCCGTTCGGCTGCGCCCGGGCGCCCGTTCCTCTACGGGACGGGGTTCGAGTTCCTCGAGCGCTTCGGCCTGACCAGCCTCGACGAGCTGCCGCCGCTCGACCCGGAGGTGGCGGCGCGGCTGCTCGAGGTGGCCGGCGGCGGGGAGGCGACCGACGGCGTGGCCGACCCGGTCGACGACCCGGCCGGGGACCGGGCCGACGAACCGGTGCGCCGCGCTCCGCCCGGCGCCGCGCCGATGGCTGGCTGAGCGCCGCCATGCCCGTCGAGCGGCTCCAGAAGATCCTCGCCGGGGCGGGCATCGCCTCGCGCCGCGGTGCCGAGGCGTTGATTGCGGCCGGCCGCGTGACGGTCGACGGCCGGCCGGCGACGATCGGCGAGCAGGTCGATCCGGCGACGGCCAGGATTGCCGTCGATGGCCGGCCGATCCCGCTGGCGGCCCATCGCCACCTCTACGTCGCGCTCCACAAGCCGATCGGGGTCACCTCGACCGTCCGCGACCGGCACGCGACCCGCACCGTCCTCGATCGCGGGCCGGTCACCGTCACCGCCCGTGCCGGCCGGCTCTACCCCGTCGGCCGGCTCGACCGCGACTCGGAAGGCTTGATCCTGCTCACCAACGACGGCGACTGGGCGAACCGGGTCCTCCACCCGAGCCGGACGGTCGAACGCGAATACGCGATCGGGCTGCGGGCGCCGCTCCGCCCCGACCAGCTCCGCGCGCTCGAGGAGGGGATCGCCCTCGAGGAGGGCATCGGGCGGATCGTCCACCTCCGGCCGGCGACCGGGATCGAGGTTGCTCGCCTGGTCGAACTGCTCGAGCCACGACCGGAACCCCTGGCCTGGTACCGGGCGACGCTCGTCCAGGGCTGGAAGCGCCAGCTGCGCCGGATGTTCGGGGCGGTGGGCGCACCGATCGAGCGACTCGTGCGCGTCAGGGTCGGCACCCTGCGCCTGGACGGCCTGCGGGCGGGGGAGTCGCGCCTGCTGGCGGCGAACGAGGCGGCGGCCGTCGGCGGCGGTCGCGGTCGTCCCGGGCCGCCGCGGTCTCCCGGGCGATGAACGAGCTGCGGCGCCTCGTCGTCGCCCTCGACGGCCCCGGCTCTAGCGGCAAGAGCAGTGTCGGGGCGGCCGCTGCGCGCCGCCTCGGCTACCGTTTCTGCGACACCGGGCTCCTCTACCGCGCGGTCACCTGGCTCGCGATCGAGCGCGGGATCGACTTCACCGCCAGCGAGGCGCTTGTTGCGCTCGTCGACGAGATCGAGCTCGCCCCGGACGCGGAGGGGCGGCTGTCGCGGGTGATCGTCGGCGGGCGCGACGTCACCGAACAGGTGCGCACGACCGCGATCGACGAGCGCGTCTCGGAGGTAGCGCGCCTGCCGGAGGTCCGGGCCGCGCTCCTGCCCCGCCAGCGCGCGATCGCCGCCGGTGGCGGGATCATCATGGCCGGCCGCGACATCGGCACCGTCGTCCTGCCCGAGGCCGATCTCAAGATCTTCCTCGACGCCTCGGTCGAGGAGCGCGCCCGGCGCCGGGCGGCCGAGCGCGGCCTCGGACCAGACGAGCCGGCCGGGCGCCGGATCCTCGACGAGCTCCGCCGGCGTGACCGGATCGACTCGAGCCGGCCTGTGGCACCCCTGCGGGCCGCCCCGGACGCTGTCCACATCGTGACCGACCGGCTGGACTTCGAGGAGACGGTCGCAGCCGTCCTGACCGCGGTCCGCCGGGCGTCGGGAGCCGACCGGTGAGCCGCCCGGACCGATTGCCCGGGCCCGCCGGGCACCCGGCCGCCCGCCCGAAGGAGCAGCCGCTCGCGGACGGCCTGACCTGGTTCATCCGCCTGACCGACCTGACTGGCCGGACGGTCGTGCGCTGCCTGACCCGGGTCCGCATCGAGGGGCTCGAGCGCAAGGCATTGCCCGCCAGCGGTCCGCTGATCATCGCCGCCAATCACCTCTCGAACGCGGACCCGGTGATCATCGGTTCGTGGATCACCCCGGTCCTCGGGCGGCGGATCCACTGGCTGGGCAAGCAGGAGGCGCTCGACTGGCCACTGATCGGCTGGGGTCTGGCCCAGAACGGCGTGTTCGGGATCCGGCGCGGCGCGGCCGACATCGAGGCCTTCCGGCTCGCCCGGCGGGTCCTCGACGAGGGCCACGTCCTGGCCGTCTTTCCCGAGGGGACACGGAGCCGGAGCGGCGGCCTCCAGGAGGCGAAGGACGGCCTCGCGATCCTCGCGCTCCGGACGGGCGCCCCGATCCTGCCCGTCGGGCTGGCCGGAACCGACCGCTTCTGGCCTCGGGGGCGACTCCTGCCCCGCCCTGGCGGCGAGGTGACGATGCGCGTCGGGCGCCCGTTCCGCGTCTCCGAGGCCGGGCCGGGGGGCGACCGGCGGGCTGCCCAGCACGCGGCCACCGAGGAGATCATGCGCCGGATCGCGGAGCTCCTGCCGCCCGAGCACCGGGGCGTCTATGCCCATCTCGTCGAGCCGCCGGTCGGGGTGGGGAGCGGTTCCTGAGCCCGGCCGACCGACGGTGCCGGGGTGCGGCCGCCACGGCCGCCTGGCTTCGGCCGGGCGCCGACCGACGGTGCCGGGGTGCCATGCGATAATCGGCCGGTGATGAGTGGCGTGCGCGCGATCCTGATTGCTCAGCGGACAGGGTTCTGCTACGGGGTGCGCGAGGCGATCGACAAGGCCAAGGAGGCCGCCGCGGCTGGCAAGGCGACCCACACCCTCGGCCAGGTCGTGCACAACGAGGGCGTCATCCGTGACCTCCAGGCGCTCGGCATCGAGACCGTTGAGACGCTCGACCAGGTCGATCGCGGCGCGGCGGTCGTCATCCGGGCCCACGGTGTCCGGCCGGAGGTCGTCGAGCGCGCCCTGGCCCGCGACCTCGAGGTGATCGACGGGACCTGCACCTGGGTGATCCAGGAGCAGCGCGAGCTCGCCCGTCTGGTCGAAGACGGCTACACGATCGTCCTGCTCGGGACGCCCAGGCATCCCGAGGTGATCGGCCTGCTCGGCTTCGCGCCGGACGCGATCGTCGTCGACGAGGAGGAAGACTGGGCCCGGATCCCGCGCAAGAAGCGGATGGCCCTGATCTCGCAGAGCACCCAGCCACCGTGGAAGTTCGAGAAGCTGGCCGCGTTCCTCGTCTCGCGCAGCCACGAGCTCAAGATCGTCAACACCGTCTGCCCGGTCACGATCCGCCGCCAGGAGGACACGCTCGCTGCGGCGCGGGCGGCCGACCTGATGGTCGTCGTCGGTGGACGGAGCAGCGCGAACACGAAGGAGTTGACCCGACTGTGCCAGATCGTGGGCACCCCGGCAATTCAGATCGAGTCGGTGCACGACCTCGTCGATCCGGGCGTATTCGAGGGCGCCGAGACGGTCGGGGTCACCGGGGGCACCTCGACCCCGATCGAGGACCTTCAGGCGGTCGCCCAGCGCGTCCTCGAGCTGGCCGGGACGCCCGAGGCGAAGGCGAACGCGCGCCAGCTCGCCCTCACCGCACTCGCCCGGGCGG
The DNA here is from genome assembly GCA_964388515.1 of uncultured Anaerolineaceae bacterium. Lineage (GTDB taxonomy): Bacteria > Chloroflexota > Limnocylindria > Limnocylindrales > CSP1-4 > JAKAHU01. The sequence goes on along the minus strand of CAYMBB010000076.1, from coordinate 5,252 downwards.
CGACACCGGCCGGCCGGACGACCTCGCTGCCCGCGATCCTGCCCGCGGCCGACCAGGCGAGCGGGTCGTCCCTCGACCAGACGGGCGAACCGGCCGCCGCGGCCACGAGCGCAGGCGTTCGTGGCGCGCCCTGACCCCGTGAGCGGCCTCCCGGTCGTCGCGATCGTCGGGCGCCCGAACGTCGGCAAGAGCACCCTCTTCAACCGGATCGTCGGCGGTCGGCCGGCGATCGTCGAGGACGAGGCGCGCACGACGCGCGATCGCCTGTACGCCGACGCGGAGTGGAACGGGCGCCGCTTCGTCGTCGTCGACACCGGCGGCCTCGAGCGCGACCCGGACGACCCGATCGAGGTCAAGGTCCAGGAGCAGACCCGGCTCGCGATCGCCGAGGCGGACGTGATCGTCTTCGTCGTCGATGCCGCGGCCGGGCTGACGCCCGCCGATGCCGAGGCGGCCGACCTGCTGCGCAGTGCGCGGGCGCCCGTGCTCGTGGCCGTGAACAAGGCCGACAATCAGAAGCGGGAGCTCGAGGCGGCCGAGTTCTTCTCGCTCGGCTGGGAGGAGACATACCCGATCAGCGCGGCCCACGGGCGGGGAACAGGGGACCTCCTCGACGCGATCGTCTGGGCGCTCCCGCCCGAGAGCCCCGAGGAGATCGTTCGCAAGGCCCGCGAGGCCGAGGCGGAGGCCTGGGCGCGCGAGGTCGCGGCCGGCCGCCTCGAACCGTTCGTCGTCGCCGGGCCCGAGGCCCCGGAGACAGACGAGGGCGAGGAGCTGGAGGGCGCCGGGGAGGCCGCTGCGGCCGCAGCCCGGCGCTGGGACGCCGAACTGGCGGCCGAGGCGGAGATCGGCCCGGCCGCGATCGCGCTCGTCGGCCGTCCGAACGTCGGCAAGTCGAGCCTCCTGAACGCCCTGCTCGGCGAGCAGCGGGCGATCGTCAGCGAGGTCCCCGGCACGACCCGCGACGCCCTCGACACCCGGCTCGCCTGGGGCCGGAGCGAGGTCGTCCTGATCGACACGGCCGGGATCCGCCGGCCGGGCCGGGTGGCCAGCGGGCCGGCGGCCGAGCGCCACGCCACGCTCCGTGCCTTGAAGGCGATCTCGCGTGCCGACGTCGCCGTCCTGGTCATCGACGCCGTCGAGGGCCTGACCGCCCAGGATGCCCACGTCGCGGGCTACGTCGTCGAGGAGGGCAAGGGGCTCCTCCTGGCGGTGAACAAGTGGGACCTCGTCGCCGACAAGACCGACCGGACCTTCGACGAGTACGTCGAGACGATCCGGCGCGAGGCGCCGTTCCTCGCCTTCGCCCCGGTCATCTCGATCAGCGCCCTGACCGGCCAGCGGGTGAGCCGGGTGCTCGAGCTGGCGGTCGACATCTGGGGCGAGCGGCGCAAGCGGATCCCGACCGGCGAGCTGAACCGGATGCTCCAGCTCGCCACCGAGCGCCAGGCGCCGCCTGTGGTCAAGGGTCGCCGGCCGAAAGTCTTCTACGGCACGCAGGCGGCGGTCGCACCGCCGACCTTCGTCCTCTTCGCCAACGACGCCGGCTCGATCCACTTCAGCTACCGGCGCTATCTGGAGAACCGGATCCGCGAGGCGTTCGGCTTCGACGGCACGCCGATCCGGCTCGTCTTCCGCGAGCGGAGCGCGGTCAAGCTGGCGCGCCGGACGGCGGGGCGCCGGCCGGGGCCCGGCGGTCCAGGCGGGAGCGGGCGGAAGGCGCGGCCACCGTCGGCCGGCGTCGCCCGTCGCCGGGTCAGCCGACCCCGGAAGCGCGCTGGCGGCTGAACCCGTGAGCGGGCGGCCGGCGCCCGGCTCCCGGGCCGCCGGCACTCGTCCCTCCGGGCCAGGCGATCGGTCTGCTAGACTCGGCCCGTCGGGGCGTGGCGCAGCCTGGTAGCGCACCTGAATGGGGTTCAGGAGGTCGAGCGTTCGAATCGCTCCGCCCCGACCATGATCCCGGCACGCCTGGGCCTCGGGTGTCCTCCGGAGGCCTTTCGATTCAGCCGCTGCCCGAATAGATACCTGGACCAGGTTTGCACCCGAGCGCGCCGGCTGCCATAACGGATCGCTGGTTCCTTCGTTACATCTGCCGATAGCACCGGCGCGGGCGAACGCGCCCCCATTGGTCGACGGCGGTCTCCGGCCGGCGCCGAACCGAGGAGGATTGCACATGACCCTCTGGAAGCGGCGAGCCAGCGTCGGCCTCAGCGCCGCCCTGCTCGCCTCGCTGATTGCCACGGCCGCGGCGACATCGGCCCTCGCAGCCCAGGCCGTATCGTTCACCGTGACGCCGTCGACCGCTACCGTCCCTGCCGACGGGACGAGTACGATCGTCTTCACCTTTGCCGCCTATGACACGGCGAGCAACAACGTGACGATCATGACCACCGCCGGCATGTTCAGCGCGCCCAGCCCCGGGTCCGGGATCGTGATCGGCCCGAGCGGGAAATTCGCGACGGTGACGAACCCGAACGACATCGCGGCAGGCGCGACGCTCACCCTGAAGGCGCCGGACAAGGCGAGAACCGGCACGGTCACGGTCTGGCTCACGCCGGTTGGCGGGGGCGCGGCGGTGATCGACTCGACGACCGCCGTCAGCTTCACCGGGACCACGACCCCAGGCGACCATGGCGGGCGGGACAGCGACCGGGGCAAGGGCCACGGGGCACGCAAGGTCGCCTTCTACTCGGATCCGGCCTTCACCTGCGCCACCGGGGCGCAGCCGACGGCCGGCGCCGCGACCTTCGGCTTCGCCGTGCTGCGCACGACCGGGCACCGGATGGTGAACGTCACGGTCGCGCTCAAGGGCGCCCTGCCGAACGCGACGTACGATCTGTGGGTGAACCAGGACCCGGGCGCCTGCCCGCTGGGCATCCCGACGAAGGTCGGCGCGGTCAAGACGAACGCCCTCGGCAACGGCAACGGCCACGTCAGGGTCGCGCTCGTACCCGGCGCGACGAACTTCTGGGTCTCGGCCACGAGCGGGACGAGCGTCCTGCGCACGAAGGCGGCGCTGCTCAAGATCAAGGGCAAGTAGCCAGCTCCTGGCGCAACCACGGCCGGC
>CAYMBB010000076.1:0-2085 GCA_964388515.1 uncultured Anaerolineaceae bacterium | reverse complement strand
GGCGCTGCTCAAGATCAAGGGCAAGTAGCCAGCTCCTGGCGCAACCACGGCCGGCGGGCGCCGGTCGCCACGACACCACGCGAACGCCCCGGGCCAGCCCGGGGCGTTCCGTCGTCCGGGGATCGCCGATCTCCGCCGCCGAGCCCACCGCCCATTCGCGCTGGGCTACACTCGGTGGGTGGCAAGCGAACCCCTCGCTCCCGGAAGCAACCCCTCCCGGTCGTCGGACTCCGCGCTGGCGGGCACGCTCGGCGACATGGACCCCGAGGCGTTCCGGGCCGCCGGCCACGAGGTCGTCGACCTGATCGCCGATTACCTCGCCGGCGTCGAGCGCTATCCCGTCCTGCCCCCGATCGAGCCGGGCACGCTCCGCCCCCTCTTCCCGGCCGCGCCGCCCGAGACGGGCGAGCCGATCGAGGCGATCGTGGCCGACTACCGCCGGCTGATCGAGCCGAACGCGACCCACTGGCAGCACCCGGGCTTCCTCGCCTACTTCGCCACGAGCGCCTCGAGCCCGGGCATCCTGGGCGAGATGCTGACCGCCGGCCTCGGCCAGAACCCGATGCTGTGGCGGACCTCGCCGATCGGGACCGAGCTCGAGATCGTCGTCGTCGACTGGCTCCGCCAGGGGCTCGGGCTGCCCGATCCGTTCGATGGCCTGCTCACCGACACGGCGTCCACCTCCTCGCTGATCGCCCTCGCCGGTGCCCGCCAGGCGGCCGGGGTCGACGCCTCGGCGGCCGGGCTCACCGGCCGCGACCTGCCCGCGCTGCGGGTCTATGCCTCGGCCGAGGCCCATTCCTCGATCGAGAAGGCGTGCATGACCCTCGGGCTCGGCCGGGCGGCGCTCGTCCGGATCCCGACCGACAGCGCGTACGCGATGCTGCCCGCCGAGCTCGAGGCCGCGATCAGGCACGACCGCGAGGCGGGCCGGCGCCCGATCGCGGTCGTGGCCACGATCGGCACGACCTCCTCGACGGCGATCGACCCGCTCGACCGGATCGCCGAGATCGCCGAGCGCGAGGGGCTCTGGCTCCACGTCGACAGCGCCTACGCCGGGGCGGCGGCCCTGATCCCGGAGCGGCGGGGGGCCTTCGCCGGCTGGGAGCGGGCCGACTCGATCGTGGTCAACCCGCACAAGTGGTTCTTCACCCCGCTCGACGCCTCGCTCCTGCTGACGCGGCGGATGGCGACCCTGCGCGACGCGTTCAGCCTCGTGCCCGAGTACCTGCGGACACTCGACCGCGAAGCACCGGTCCGTGACTACAACGAGTACACCCCCCAGCTCGGGCGCCGCTTCCGGGCCCTGAAGCTGTGGGTCCAGCTGCGCGCCTTCGGCCTCGAGGGGCTGCGCCGGCGGATCGAGGAGCACATCCGGCTGGCCCGGGAGTTCGCCGCCTGGGTCGACGCCGACCCGGACTTCGAGCGCCTCGCCCCGGTCCCGTTCTCGACGGTCTGCTTCCGGTTCGCCCCGCCGGTGCTCGCCCGCCACGCCGATCACCCGGCCCATCAGCGCCGGCTCGACGAGCTGAACGCGCGGCTGATGGACGCCGTGAACCGAAGTGGAGATGCCTTCCTCTCGCACACCCGCCTCGACGATCGGTTCACGATCCGGCTGTCGATCGGCAACCTGCGGACCGAGGAGCGTCACGTCGCCCGGGCCTGGGAGCTGCTCCGGCGCGAGGCGGACCGGCTGGCAGCCGAGCTGGAGTAGCGGTCGCCCGGCCTACGGGGCGCCGATCGGCGGGAACGTCTCGCTGTAGCTGATCCCGTACCGGGTCTCTCCGGTCGGGTCGGAGCGGCGCGCGTCGAGGATCCGACCGCTGGCGGGATCGACCCAGACGGTCGTCGTGACGCTCCCGCCGAAGGCGAGCGAGCGGGCCCGGTACTCCCAGCGCCAGCGGCCGTCCGGTTCGAGGGTCACCTGCTCGACGATCGACTGGTCGGCCGGGAGATCGCGGCTCCAGGCGTCGACCGGCTGGCCGCTGTTCCGGAAGCCATCGACGAGGGCACCAGCGCCGCACTCCCAGGCGCCCGGGACGGCGACGAACGAGCCGCCCTGGCCGTCCCAGGCCCGGCCGCCGG
>CAYMBB010000075.1:7656-9663 GCA_964388515.1 uncultured Anaerolineaceae bacterium | reverse complement strand
GGAGGACGGCCAGGGCCAGGTTCGTCAGCGGCCCGAGCGTGACGAGCGTGATCTCCCCGGGCCGCCGGCGCGCCTCCGCGACGAGGAGATCTGCGGCGTGGCGGTCGGACAGCGGGCGGCGCGGCGGCGGCAGGACCGCGTAGCCCAGCCCGCGCGGGCCGTGCGTCTCGGGGGTCACCTCGAGCGGACGGAGGAGCGGGACCTCGCGCCCGAGCGCGACCTCGACGTCCTCGCGACCGGCGAGCTCGAGGACCGCCCGCGTGTTCTCGGCCACCTGGCGCGCTTCGACGTTGCCCGAGACGCAGGTGACGGCGGCGATCTCGGCCTCCGGCGAGGCGCACGCGTAGAGGAGCGCGAGGCTGTCGTCGATCCCCGTGTCGCAGTCGATGATCAGCAGGCGGCGGCTGCTCACGCGCCGATGGTAGGCGATGGCAGCCCCGCCCGGGTGACGGGCAGGGACACCGGTCGCGGGTCCTCGCACCGTGCTCGCCCCGCCCCGCCCCGCACTCGCCCGGTTCCCTCGCCTATGCGCGCATGGAGAGCACTACGCAGAGCGTCTCCCGGCGGAGACCGGGCCGCCGACGCCCGATGGCCCCGCGACCCTCGGTACTGCTCGCCCAGCGAGTCATTGTCGAGGGTCAAGTGGCCCACCAGGCCCAATCGGCAGGCGATCGAGGCACGCGTCGCCAGGGACGCCGCCGCCGAGGTGGATAGTGACCCCGTGGCGCGCATTAGCGAGGTTTGGCGCTCATCTGCCATCGTCGCCCCAGTCGATGAGCGGCCGCCGGATTGGTGGCGCGCAATAGCGAGGTCTGGCGCCCACCTGCCGGGCTCAGCGGCCCGCGGGGCGGCCACCGAGCGGGACGGCCACCGAGTGAGTGGCCGCCGACCGTATCGCAGCCACCGGCCGGGACGACCAACTGGACCTGGCCGTGACCCGATAGGATTAGCAGCCATGAGCACGGTCAGGATTCCCCCGCGCGTCGGCATCGTCGGCGGCAGCCGCTCCGATTTCCCGCTCCTCGAGAAGGCGAAGGCGCTCCTCGACGAGCTCGGCATCAGCAACGAGCTGCGGGTCATGTCCGCCCACCGGACCCCGGACCTCGTCAGCCAGTACGCCGAGACAGCCGCCGAGCGCGGGATCGAGGTCTTCATCGCCGGCGCCGGCGGTGCGGCGGCGCTGCCGGGCGCGATCGCGGCCAAGACGCTCCTGCCGGTCATCGGCGTGCCGATCCCGACCCAGCACCTGGGCGGCCTCGACTCGCTCCTCTCGATGGTCCAGATGCCCCGCGGCGTCCCGGTCGCGACGGTCGCGATCGGCAACGCCGAGAACGCGGCGCTCCTGGCGGCCGAGATCCTCGCCCTTGGTGATCCGGACGTGCGGGCTCGCCTCGCCGCCTACCGCGAGGCTCAGGAGCGGGCGGTGCTCGAGGACCCCTCGAACCGGGGGTAGGCGGGCGAAGGCCGACTGCGACCGTCCGCCCGATCCAACCCGACCCGTTCCCTCGGCCGCCTACCGCTCGCCTGGCGGACCGGGCCGGCGCCTTCTCCGGAGCACTTCCCGGTCGGCGACCCAGCCGGTTGATCGGCGCCCCCCGCCCTGCCCGCGATCATCCCGGATCCGGCTGGCACCCGGCTGGCGCCTGAGCCAGCCCTCCTCGATCGCCCGGAGCACGAGCTCCGTCCGGCTCGTAACCCGGACTCGGTGGAACAGCGCCCGCAGGTGGCCCTCGACCGTCTTGGCCTGGATCCCGAGCGCACCTGCGATCCCCTCGTTGGATAGACCTGCGGCGACGTGCTCGATGATCTCCAGCTCGCGCTCGGTGGGGAGCGAGCTGCTCGACCGGGTCGCTCCGGGCTCGCGGACGGGGAAGCTGCGCTGGCCGGCCGCTGCCGTCCGTACGGCTGCCACCAGCTCGGCCGAATCGGCCGATTTCAGGACGAAGGCGGCCGCTCCCGCCTCGAACGCCGCGCGGTGGTACGAGGCATGGTCGTGGGAGCTGTACA
>CAYMBB010000075.1:5284-7556 GCA_964388515.1 uncultured Anaerolineaceae bacterium | reverse complement strand
GCTCCCGCCTCGAACGCCGCGCGGTGGTACGAGGCATGGTCGTGGGAGCTGTACATCACGAACGCGGGACGGCCGGACGGGCAGAGGTCGACGAGGCTGAACCCCGACTCGGCGCCGAGTTGGACGTCACATACCACCACGTCGGGCTGCTCGCGCTCGATCAGGGCGGTCGCGGTCCCGACCGTGCGCGCGATGCCGACCACGACGAGGCCGGGCGCCTCGCGCAGGAGGGCCGCGACCCCGTCGGCGACGAGGGCGTGATCGTCGACGACGGCGACCCGCACCGGCGTGACCCCGACCGGCGCGGCCGGTGGCGAACCGCTCATCCGGCCCGCTGCCCGGGCTCGTCCCACGGCGCATCCGGTTCCCCGGCCGGCCCGGACGCCGACTGCTTGGGAGGCTCCTCGGCCGCCTCCGCGGCCGGACCGCCGGCAAGCTCCCCGGCCGGCTCCGTGTCCCGCACCGCTGCCGGGGCGACCGCGACCCGGTCGCGCCCGGCCCGCTTGGCGATGAACAGGGCCACGTCGGCCGCCCGGAGCAGCCCCTTGGCCGACGGTTCGTCACCGTCGAGCGTGGCGCAGCCCGCCGACACGGTGCACCGGACCGGCCGTCCGTCGTCATCGACGAGCTCCGCCTCGCGGAAGCGGACCCGGATCTCGTCGGCGACCCGCATCGCGTCGTTCAGCGACGATCCGTCGAGAACGGCCACGAACTCCTCGCCGCCGAACCGGGCGACGAGGTCGCTGGTCCGGAACCGTTCTCCGAGGATCGCCCCGAACGCGCGCAGGACGCGATCCCCGGCCTGGTGGCCGTGCTCACGGTTGAAGTGTCCGAAGTGGTCGAGATCGAAGACGATGGCCGACAGCGCCCGTCGCTCGGCTGCCGGCTCGCGGAGGCGAGCCCCGACGAGGTGCTCGAACGCGGCGTCGAAGAAGCGCCGGTTGTGGAGCCCGGTCAGCGGGTCGCGGATCGCGGACTCGGCGACCTCGGCGTGGAGGAAGACGTTGGCGATCGCCAGCGCGGCCTGGCTGCCGAGCAGGCCGAGCGCGTCGAGCTCGAGCCGGCTGAACGGCTTGTCGCGGTCGATCCGGCCGACGAGGAGCACGCCCACCACGACGCCGTCGCGGATCAGCGGCACGCCCGCCGCCAGGAACCGGTCCGGCCGGGTGAGGTGGCGCACGGCGGCCGGGTAGGCGAGCCGTGGGTTGTCGTGGACAACGAGGGCGCGGTCCCGGATCACCCGGCCGGTGACCCCCTCGCCGGGTCGGATCTCGGCGCCGACCGCGTCCGGATCGATGCCCCGGACGGCCCGGACGTGGTAGCGCCCGGTCGCCTGGTCGAGGACCGTGAGCGCGACGAGGTCGACCGGGAGCACGCCAGTCACCGCACCGACGAACCGGTCGAAGAAGACGTCGGGCTCGAGCGTGCTGCTGACCACCCCGGTGAAGTCGTGGAGCCGGGCCAGGAGCTCCGCCCGGGCCGCCAGCTCCTGGCGCTCGCGGCCCAGCGCGGTGGCGCTCGCCAGCCGGTCGGCGATCGTCTCGATCACCGTCCAGTCGTGCTCGTCGAGGCGACGGCCGTCGCGCGCGGATTCGACGTTCAGCACACCGAGCAGCTCACCGTGGGCGAGGAGCGGGGCGCAGATCTCGCTGTGGACCGACGGATCGCCGGCCACGTAGTGGGGGTTGGCCGAGACGTCGGGCAGGAAGACGGTCCGCCGTGTCCGGAGCACCTGGCCGATGACGCCCGTCGACCCGTCGAACGTGAGGGGCAGGTCCGCGTAGCCCACCTGGGCGCCGAGGCGGAGGAGCTCCCCGTCGCGCAGGTAGATCGCGACGTGCGTGTAGCCGAACCGTTCGGCGAGGACGGCCGTGATCTCGCGGAGCGCTCGGTCCGTCGGGCCCTCGTCCGCCAGGGCGATCCGGACGGCATCGATCGCCGCCAGCGCCCCCTCCGCCTTGCGCAGGGCGGTGACGTCGACGCCGGTCCCGATGACCCAGGTCACCGCGCCGGCCCGATCGGTCAGGGCGGTGTTCGACCAGGCGATCCGGCGCCGCTGGCCGTCCTTTGTCAGCCAGTCATTCTCGTGGGTGCTCACCGGATCGCCGGCGGCGAGCCGAGCGAAGACCGAGCGGACGCCGGCGACCTCGTCGGGCGGGACGAGCAGATCGAGCACCCGCCGGCCGACGACCTCGTCGGCGGTGTACCCGGTCAGCTGTTCGCAGGCCGGGTTGAAGCGGACGATCCGTCCCTCCCGGTCGAGGACGACGAC
>CAYMBB010000075.1:0-5184 GCA_964388515.1 uncultured Anaerolineaceae bacterium | reverse complement strand
CGGCCAAGGTGGTACCCCTGCCCGTACCGGACGCCGAGCGAGCGGAGCGCCTCGAGCTCCGCCTCCGTCTCGATCCCCTCGGCGACGATCGTCGTCCCCATCTCCGCGCCGAAGGCGATGAGCGCCGTGGCCAGCGAGCGCCGGCCACGATCGAGGTCGATCCCCCTCGTCAGGCCGATGTCGAGCTTGATGATGTCCGGGTCGAGGCGGAGGATGTGACGGAGGCTGGCGAAGCCCGCCCCGGCGTCGTCGATCGCCAGTCGGCCGCCCTCGGCGCGGACCGAGGCCAGGGCTCGCTCGAGGGCGTCATAGTCGGCCACCGGGGCATGCTCGGTCACCTCGACCACGATCCGTTCGTCGGCCAGGTGAGTTCGCACCAGGTCGCTCTGGGCGGACAGGATCGCGGTCGGCGAGAGGTTCAGGGCCAGGTAGGCATCGGCCGGGACGTCGTCGAACCGGTCGAGGGCCGTCCGGATCGCGGCCACCTCGAGCTCCTCGCGCAGGCCGACCTCCTCCGCGGCGGCGAACCAGAGGTCCGGGCCACGGACGGGCTCGACGTTGAACCGGGCGAGGGCCTCGTAGCCGACGGTCCGTCCCGACTCGAGCTCGACGATCGGCTGGAAGACCGCCCGCAGGCCGCCCGGGGCGAGCGCCCGTTCGATCTCGGCGGTGATCTGCCGCCGGCGATGCTCGACACGTTCGCGACGCTCGAGCTGCTCGTCGAGCTCGCGTGCCACGCCCGCCACCAGCTCGCCCGACAGGCTGGCCAGGCCGCGCCCGGCCCGCTCGACGGTCTCGACGATCTCGGCGATCGGGGCGCCCTTGACCACGAAGCCGATCGCCCCGGCGCGGATCATGCCGGCCACCGAGGCGCGGTCGTCGAGCACCGAGAGGGCCACGACCCGTGTCTCCGGTGCGATCCGGCCGATCTCCCGGGCGGCCCACAGGCCGCCGCGGACGGGCATCCGGACGTCGAGGATCGCGACCTCCGGTCGGTGCTGCGCCACGAGCCGGACGGCCTCCTCGGCATCGCGGGCCGTTGCCACGACCTCCATGCCCGCCTCGCCGGCGAGCAGATCGCGCACGGCGGCCAGGATGGCCGGATCGTCGTCGGCGACGAGCACCCGGATCACGCCAGCTCGGGCGGACGCACTCACCGGCCTGTTCCCCCGCCGCCTGCCGCTTCGCCGGAAGAGCCGCGCGACTCGCTCCCGTGGGCCGGTTCCTCGCTGGCCGTCAACCCCGCCTCGAGCGCCAGTTCGTCGGCGGACAGCGGCTCCTCCCGGACCGGGATCCAGGCGGTGACGAGCGTGCCCTTCCCCGGGGCGCTCTCGAGCCGGCACCAGCCGCCGGCCGCGGAGGCGCGTTCGGTCATGGCGGTGATGCCCAGGTGCCCCGGTCGGGTGGCTTCGATCCGCTCCGGATCGAAGCCCCGGCCGTCGTCGTGGACGACCATCCGGACGCCCTCGCCCTCCTCCGCCAGCGAGACCGTGATCCGGCTGGGTCGCCCGTGCCGGCGCGCGTTGGCGATCGCCTCCTGGGCGATCCGGAAGAGCGTGACCCGCACCTCCGAGGGCGGCTCGTGATCGAGACTGTTGTGCAGCTCGCACGCGGGACCATCCGGCTGGCAGACCCGCTCGAGGTGCTCGCGCAGCGCCGCCGCCAGCCCCTCCCGGTCGAGGGTCAGCGGCCGCAGCTCGAAAAGGAGCGTCCGCAGCCTGGTCAGCGCGTCCGCGACCGTCGCCCGGAGCAGCTCCATCTCGGCCCGCTGGGCGGGATCGGTGAGGCGCCGGGCGACCAGCTCGAGGCGGATGCCCGCGGCGACCATCGCCTGGACCGTGTCGTCGTGGATGTCGGTGGCGATCCGCGCCCGCTCGTCCTCCTGGGCGGCAACCAGCCGGGCAAGGAGGAGCTGGCGCTGCTGCGAGGAGCGCCGGAGCTGCTCGACCGAGGTTTCGAGCTCCCGGGTCCGCGCCCGGACACGCTGCTCGAGGGCCTGGTTCTGGCGCACGAGGTCGAGCTCGAGCGCCCGGCGGGTGAGCAGGTTGCGCACTCGCAGGAGGACCTCGAGGTGGTCGAACGGCTTGGTGATGAAGTCGATCGCCCCGGCGGCAAGCGCACGCTCGCGCGCCTCGTGGGTGACGTCGGCGGTGAGCACGATCACCGGTGGGCGCAGCTCGGGACCCGGGCGCTGGGCGATCCAGTCGAGGACCTGGTAGCCGCTCAGGCCCGGCATCTGGAGATCGAGGAGCACGAGGTCCGGCGGCGTCGCCTCGTAGCGCGCCGCCACCTGGAGCGGGTCGGTGATCGCGACGAGGTCGGTGTAGCCCTCCTGGGTGAGCAGTCGCTCGAGGATCCGGGCGTTCGCCGCCTCGTCGTCGACGATGAAGATGCGCGCCCCGGCGAAGCCCTTGTCACGCATCGGACCGCCCTCCTGCCAGGACGCGCTCGACCATGGCCTGGAACCTGGTCACGTCGATCGGCTTGGCCAGGAAGCCGGCCGCGCCGAGGCCGCGGATCCGGGCCCCGTCGCCCTGCTCGGGTGCCGAGCTGAGCGCGATCACCGGGATCCGGCTCGTGGCCGGGTCCTCCCCGAGGAGCCGAAGCACCTCCTCGCCGCTGATGTCGGCCAGGTGGAGGTCGAGCAGGACCAGGTCCGGCCGGTGCTGGCGGGCCAGGTCGACGGCGAGCCGGCCCTGCATCGCCGCCAACAGGCGTGTCTCCGGTCGGCTGGCCAGGATCCGCTCGATCAGCCTGAGGCTGGCCAGGTTGTCCTCGACGTAGAGGATCGTCGTCCGCGAGGCGGGACCGCCGTCGGTCGGGACGACAGCCGCGCGCTCGTGCCCCGCTTCGGCCGGGACCACGGGGCCAGCGGGAGCTCGATCGAGAACGTGCTGCCGGCGCCGAGCTCGCTCTCGACCTCGATCGAGCCACCCATCGCTTCGACCAGGCGGGCGGAAAGGGCCAGCCCGATCCCCAGCCCGGCCGGCCGGGGGCCGGCGGAACCGGCGGGGCCGCTGGCGCGGCGGTCGAACGGGGCGAACAGCGTCTGCCGGCGCTCGGGTGGGATGCCCGGGCCGGTGTCGGTGACCGACAGGCGGAACCGTTCGCCGTTCGTCACAGTACCGGCGATCGTCACCGAACCCTGCTCGCGGTTGTAGGTGATGGCGTTGCGCAGCAGGTTCAGCACGACCTGTTGGAGCCGCCGCCGGTCCGCCAGCACGGCCGGCAGGCGCTCGATGCCTGCCGGCAGCTCGAGCCTGATCCCGCGCCCGGCAGCCATCGGCCCGACCAGGTCGACCGCCTCGCGGATCACTTCCTCGGCGCTCACCGGCTCGATCGAGAGGGTCAGCTCGCCGGCTTCGACGTGGCTGAGGTCGAGCACGGTGTCGATCATCTCGAGCAGCGAGCGCCCCGCCCGCATGATGTGGGTCACCGCCTCCCGGTCGTCGGCCGAGAGGTCGGAGCGCTCCAGGAGCTGGCCGAAGCCGAGGATCGCGTTGAGCGGCGTGCGCAGGTCGTGGCTGACGCTCGAGAGGAACTTGTTCTTCGCCCGGCTGGCTTCCTCGGCCTGCTCCTTCGCCTCACGGAGCTCGGCGGTCCGCTCGGCGACCCGGGCGTCGAGCTCGGCGGCAAGGGCGCGGTAGCGTTCCTCGGAGGCGCGCAGCTCCGCCTGGCTCCGGGCGTAGGCGTCGACATCGCCGGCGAGCCCGCGGAAGCGGAACGCGACCAGGCCGACGATCGCCAGGGCCGCCAGCGCGGCGAGGATGTCGCCGGCCGTCCCGGTGCCGTGCGCCGCGCTGATCAGGTGGAGGACGACCGCCACCGAGGCGAGGGCGAGGAGCGAGCGCCGCCAGCGGGGACTGACGAGGGGCGGGCCGCTGCCGAGGGCCGCCAGCTGCGGCAGCGACGGGTGGAGGGCAGCGGCGCCGGCGAGGCCGAGAGCGAGCATCGCCAGCGACTGGTCGAGGGTGGCCGCCGGTTCCTGGCCGATCGCGGCCAGCCCGGACGAGGTGTCGGCCGCGAGCTGGCTGGCGATCGCGCCCAGGAAGAGGGTGACCGCGGGCAGCTGCGAGCCGGGCCGGAAGGCGAGCCAGAGGACGCCGGCCAGGAGGGCGAGATCGGCCACCGGGTAGGCGGCCAGCACGAAACGCGCGGTCGGCGAGAGGGCCGCGGTTTCGAGCACCGCCCCGAACGGGTAGAGGAGGAGGAAGAAGCCGATCGCGACCGCGACGACGAGCGCGTCGGCCAGGCTGGCCAGGTCCGGCCGGCCCCGGCGGGTCGTGCGCCTCGCGACCAGGAGTCCGAGCCCGATCGCGAACAGGAGGTAGGCGGCACCATAGAGCGCGTCCGGGAGCGATGGCGCCGGCAGGGGGTCGAGGATGCCGGACGCGACGCCCGCGACGATCGCGCTCCCGGCCAGGTAGAGGGCGAGCCCGACGGCGACGAGCCGCCAGGTGAGGGCGGGCTCCGGCCGGTAGGCGCGGATCGCCCAGGCCAGCGCGACGATCACCGACCCCTGGCTCGTGAGCAGGAGCAGAGCCCGCGCCGCGCTTCCGGCGGGCAGCGCCGCAGACGCGATCGCCGCGGCGACGAGCGCGAGCAGGAACCGGAGCCAGGGGGGCAGGATCATGTGGCGACCATGAGCAGCGGTTGGATCGAGAGCAGGGTAGTCAGGTGTGGTCCTCCCCGGCCATCCCCGGATCGTCCTGGGGTAGCGTCGCGGGGCGGCCCTCTCCGAGCAGCTCGTCCACCAGGGCGAGGAACTCCCCGATGTCGAGCGGCTTTGCCAGGTGCGCCCGGGCCCCGGCGGCGAGCGAGCGCTCTTCCTGGTCTGGTCGGGCGTCGGCGCTCAGGACGACGATCGGGGCCTGCCGGGTTGCCGGGTCTGCCCGAAGGCGGGCGACGAGCTCGTTGCCCGGCAGGTCCGGCAGGTGGAGGTCGAGGAGGATCAGGTCCGGCCGGTGCTCGCGGGCGAGCTCGAGGCCAAGCTCGCCGAGCATGGCCGGCAGGAGGCGGATATTCGGGCGGCGGGCGAGCACCCGCTCGACCAGGCGCAGGTTCGAGGGGTTGTCCTCGATGTGCAGGATCGTGCCGCTCGGACCGACGACCGGATGAGCGGTCGGAACATCGCTCGATGGCGCGGGAGCGGCGGGGCTGCCGGCCCGGGCGGGCTGTTCGTCG
>CAYMBB010000074.1:2567-9698 GCA_964388515.1 uncultured Anaerolineaceae bacterium | reverse complement strand
GCCCTCGGCCGTCCCGCCCTCGGCCGTCCCGCCCGACGTCCGATCCGGGCAGCTCGTCCTCGCCGGCCATGGCTACGGGGGGATCGTGGCGGCCTGGGCGGCGGCCCTGCTCGGTGCACGATGCGCCGGGCTCGTCCTCGTCGACGGCGGCTGGGAAGACCTGCGCGAGACGACCGGCATGGAGCCCGACGACTGGCTCCGCGAACTCGCCGAGCCGCCCGAGGTGATGCGCTCGATGGCGGCCTTCCTGGCCGATCGTGCCGCCTTCGACCCGGCGACCTGGGATGCCGACCAGGAGCGGGCCGCCCGGGCGACCGTCGTCGAGGTGCCGGCCGGTCACCTCCTGCCGGCGATTCGGCCCCATGCCCTGGCGCGCTCGGTCGAGGCGATGTTCGCTTACCGTCCGTCGCTCGTCCTGCCGGCGATCGAGGCGCCGATCGTGGCTCTCGTCGCCGGTACCGACGACGATGGATCGCGTCTCGCGGCGCTCGAGGCCGCCGCCGCTGCCCTGCGCGAGGCCGGCCGACCGCCGATCCGGGTGGCGACCTTCACGGGTGTCGGGCACAACCTGGTTCGTCATCGGCCGGTCGAGGTGAGCGCGGCGATCCTCGCCCTCCTGGCGCGCTGAGCGACACGCGGCCACGCGCCGGGGCCCGGGTACCACGGACGGTAACTGCACCGAACCCCGGGCGTCGCGGACGGCGGCCACGCCGGGGCTCCGGAAGGTGCCACGGACGGCAGCCGCGCCGGGGCCCGGGCGCCACGGACGGCGGCCACGGGGTACGATGCGAGGACGCCAACGGGAGCACGAACGGATGACCACCCGCCTGCCGGATCACGTCCAGAAGATCGTCACCGAGATCGAGTCCGAGATCGGCGAGTCGCCGCCCGCGATCGAGCCTGCCGGCGCCGGCACGCCAGCCGCCGATGCCGGCGAGACTGCCGCCGGACTCGTCATCCGCGACGAGGCGCGCCGGCTGCGGGCCGTCTCGAACGGGCGCGTCGAGGCGGCCGTGCGCCAGATCCTGACCGAGATCGGCGAGGACCCCGACCGCCAGGGCCTGACAGGCACGCCCGAGCGCGTCCACCGGATGTACACCGAGCTGACCGCGGGCTATCACGTCGACCCCGAGCGGCTGATCAACGGCGCGATCTTCGACGTCGACTACAGCGAGATGGTCGTGGTCAAGGACATCCCCTTCTACAGCCTGTGCGAGCACCACCTGCTGCCCTTCTTCGGCAGCGCGGCCGTCGCCTACATCCCGCGCGGCCGTGTCCTCGGGCTGTCGAAGATCCCCCGGATCGTCGAGATGTATGCCCGCCGGCTCCAGGTCCAGGAGCGGCTGACCCAGCAGATCGCCGACTTCCTGATGGAGCGCCTCGAGCCGAACGGGGTCGGGGTCGTCCTCGAGGCGACTCACCTGTGCATGGTCATGCGCGGCGTCCAGAAGCCGGGGACGGTGATGACCACGAGCCACGTCCTCGGCCTGTTCCGCTCCCGGGACAACACCCGGGCCGAGTTCTTCGCTCACCTTGCGCGCCGGTCGCCGGGCGCCTGAGCGGACGCCTATCATTCGGCCATGGCCACTCGACCGATCAAGGTCCTCATCGCCAAGCCGGGCCTCGACGGGCACGACCGGGGCGCCAAGGTCCTCGCCCGCGGCCTGCGCGACGAGGGGTTCGAGGTCGTCTATACCGGCCTCCGCCAGAGCCCCGAGATGATCGCGACGGCCGCGCTTCAGGAGGACGTCGACGTGGTCGGCCTGTCGATCCTGTCCGGGGCGCACATGACCCTCCTGCCGAAGATCTGCCGCCTGCTGCGCGAGCAGGGGCTCGATGACGTGCTCGTGACCGCCGGCGGGATCATCCCCGACGACGACATCCCGGCCCTCAAGGAGGCGGGGATCGCGGCTGTCTTCGGTCCCGGGACGACGATCGCCGAGGTCGCCGACTTCCTGCGGGCGAACGTCCGGTCGCGCGACTAGGGTGGGGGAGCCTGCCGCCCGGGCGACCGAGCTGTGCGACGCCGCCCTGGCCGGCGATCGGCGGGCGCTGGCGAGGCTGCTCACCGCGGTCGAGAACCGGACCGCGGTCGCCGAGGCCGCCCTGCGCCGGCTCTACCCGCTCGCCGGCCGCGCCCACCTGGTCGGGATCACCGGGCCGCCGGGGGCGGGGAAGTCGACCCTCGTCGCCGCGCTCATCGCCGAGGCGCGCCAGGCCGGTCGATCGGTGGCCGTGATCGCGGTCGACCCGTCGAGCCCGATCACCGGCGGCGCCCTGCTGGGCGATCGGGTCCGGATGCAGTCGTACGCCGGCGACCAGGACGTGTTCATCCGCTCGATGGCCGCCCGGGGCCATGCCGGCGGCCTCGCCTCCACGAGCGGGGCGGCGGCGGCGGTCCTCGACGCGGCCGGGTTCGACCTCATCTTCCTCGAGACGGTCGGGACCGGGCAGAGCGAGGTCGAGGTGGCCGCGGCGGCCGACACGACCGTCGTCCTCGAGGCCCCCGAGATGGGCGACGAGGTCCAGGCGATCAAGGCCGGCCTGCTCGAGGTTGCCGACCTGGTCGTGGTCAACAAGGGCGATCGGCCCGGTGCCCAGCGAACGGCCGCCCAGCTGCGGGCGATGCTCGTCGCGTCCGTGCCGCGCAACGACGCCCACCACCATCCCCGACCGAAGCGCCCGGAGGTCCTCGTCACGACCGCCTCGACCGGCGAGGGAGTGCCCGAGCTGCTTGCCGCGCTCGACCGCCACCGGGCGGCCGGGCAGGACGGCTCGGCCGAGGCGGCGCGCCTGGCCCGGGCAGAGCACCAGGTCTGGGCGATCGTCTCCGACCGGTTGCGCGACCGGCTCCACGACCCGGGCCGGCGGGCCGTCACCGAGGCGACGCTCCACGAGGTGGCCGAGCACCGGCTCGACCCGTACACCGCCGCCGACCGCCTGCTCGGCTCGCTCGGCTGGCGCGACTGATACGCTGGCGGCGGTGGTCTGGGACAGGAGCATCCAATGAGCATCGAGCGTGTCTTCGTCGCCGGGGCGGGCCTGATGGGCCACGGGATCGCCCAGGTCCATGCCGCGATCGGCAAGCAGGTGACCCTCTACGAACCTGAGCTCGAGCGGGCCAGGGCCGGCCGTGACCGGATCGCCAGCAACCTCGAGCGGGCCGTGGCCAAGGGGCGGCTGAGCGAGCCGGATCGCCAGGCGATCCTGGACCGGATCACGCCCACCGACCGGCTCGACGCGGTGGCCGACGCGGACCTCGTGATCGAGGCGGTGTTCGAGGACGTCGAGGTCAAGACCGGACTCTGGCGGGAGCTCGATGCCCGGGCCCCCGGGCGGGCGATCTTCGCCACGAACACGAGCTCGATCTCGATCGACCGCCTGGCCCGGGCGCTCGCCCCCTCGCGCCGGCCGGCGTTCGTCGGGATGCACTTCTTCAGCCCGGTGCCGGTGATGCCGCTGATCGAGCTGATCCGGGGCGCCGCGACCGCGGACGAGACGGAGGCGGCGATCCGCGGCCTCGCCGCCGAGCTGGGCAAGCAGGTGATCGTGTCGGCCGATCGGCCCGGGTTCATCGTCAACCGGATCCTGATGCCGCTCCTGGCCGAGGCGATGCGGGCCTACGAGGAGAAGCTCGGCACGGCCGAAGACATCGACACCGGGGCGCGGGTCGGGCTGAACCACCCGATGGGCCCGCTCGAGCTGGCCGACTTCATCGGCCTCGACGTCTGCCTCGGGGTGATGAACGTGCTCCACGAGGGGATCGGGGGTGAGCAGTTCCGTCCGCCGCGGGTGCTCGTCGACCTCGTGGCGGCCGGCCACCTCGGGCAGAAGACCGGGCGCGGCTTCTACACCTACCCGCGGGGATGAGCGTGCCGCGGGTGGCAGGCGCGCAACCGGGGGCAGGCGCGCAGCCGGTGGCAGGCGCGCGGCCGGGCGAGCGGGACCGACGGATGGCTCGGACTCGGCCGGGAGCAGCCCGGTGAGCTGGCCGCTCAGCGAGGAGGAGCGCCTCCTCCAGGCGACCGCCCGGGAGTTCGCCGAGCGCGAGCTCGCCCCGGGCGCCGCCGAGCGCGACGAGACGGAGCGCTTCGACCGCTCGATCTTCGAGCGGATGGCCAGGCTCGGCCTTGCCGCCGCCCCGTTCCCGGAGGCGGTCGGCGGAGCCGGTTTCAGCTACCTCGGCTGGACGCTGGTGATGGAGGAGATCGCCCGGGCGGACATGGCCTCGGCGGTGACCCTCTCGGTCCATATCCTGTCGCAGTTCCCGGTCGTGACCTGGGGGACCGACGAGCAGCGCCGGCGCTGGCTGCCTCCGATGCTCGGCGGCGAGCGGCGCGGGGCGTTCGCCTTGACCGAGCCCTCGGCCGGGAGCGACGCCGCCGCCCTGCGCACGCGCGCTACCCGGCTCGACGCCGGGGGAGCCGAGCTCGCGCTCGACGCGCCGCTCGAGCAGGTCGCCGGATACCGCCTCGATGGGACGAAGATCTGGATCTCGAACGCCCCGTATGCCGAGCACTACCTCGTCTTCGCCACGCTCGACCCGGCCCGTGGCCCGAAGGGGATCACCGCCTTCCTCGTCGAAGCGGGTACGCCGGGGTTCCGGTTCGGGCGCAAGGAGCGGAAGATGGGGATCCGCGCCTGCCCGGCGGCGGAGCTGATCTTCGAGGGGGCGGTCGTGCCGGCCTCGAACCGCCTGGGGGCCGAAGGGCAGGGCTACCGGATCGCGCTCTCGGCCCTGGGCGAGGGGAGGATCTCGATCGCCGCCGCCTGTGTCGGGCTGGCGCGCTCGGCGCTCGAGCAGGCCGCGGCGTACGTCCAGCAGCGGCGAGCGTTCGGCAAGCTGCTCGCCGAGCAGCAAGGCCTGCGGTTCATGCTCGCCGAGATGGCGCGGGAGGTCGAGGCGGCGCGGGCGCTTACCCGCCAGGCCGCCGCGGCGAAGGACCGTGGCGAGCCCCTGGCCGAGGTCTCGTCGCTCGCCAAGTGGACAGCCTCGGATGCCGCGATGCGAGTGACGACGGACGCGGTCCAGCTCTTCGGCGCAAGCGGATACGCCGTCGAGACGGGGATCGAGCGCCTGATGCGCGACGCGAAGGGTGCCCAGATCTACGAGGGCACGAACCAGATCCACCGCCTGATCGTGGCCGAGGAGCTCCTGAAGCGGACCGCGCCGGGCTGAGGCGGCCGGTCGCTCGACCCGCCGTTCTCATGATTCCCTAAGAACGGTGGGCGATGCTGGGACCCGGATCGACGGCCGTCTCCCGACGGCTGCCGCTCTCCAGACCCCGCGAACGGAGGCAGTCATGACCGAACCGACCGAGACGCGCTTCACGCGCACCCTGGGCGGCCCATCCTACCTGCGCATCATCATCGTCGTCGGCGCATTTCTCGTCCTGGTGATGAGCGCCGCGCTGACGATGGCGGCCTCACCGGCACCCACCGGCGGCGGCGCTCCCACGCCGCTGGCGAGCCTGCCGCCGTGGGGTGGTCCGGGGGCCGGCCCGCTCGACGGCCACGGGTTCACGGGCGGACCCGGGATCGGCAAGCGTGGCGCTGACTTCGTGATGCCCGGCTTCGGGATCCGTGGCTTCGGGCAGATCTCGATCACCGCGATCAGCGGCTCGAACGTCTCCCTGAGGACCGTCGATGGCTGGAGCCGGACGATCACGGTCACGAGCTCGACCAGGATCACGAAGGCCGGCCAGGCGATCTCGCTGGGCGACCTGCGGGTCGGTGACGAGGTCAGGTTCCACCAGACCCGGGCGAGCGACGGCACGTTCACGATCGACGCCCTCGAGGTCGTCCTGCCCCGCGTTGGGGGCGAGGTGACCGCCACGAGCGCCAGCACGATCACGATCAAGCTGCCCGATGGCACGAGCTCGACGATCCGCGTCACCGGCGCGACGACGTATCTCGTGCCGGGGGTGCAGAACCCGAGCCTGTCGGACATCACGGTCGGGATGCGCGTCGTGGCCGAGGGCACGAAGGCCGCCGATGGCTCGATCACAGCCGAGAGGGTCTTCGGGCTGCCGGCGGGTCCGGGCGGCTGGGGTCGCGGGATGCACGGCTGGGGCGAGCCGCAGGCACCGGCCAGTCCCGCCCCCAGCACCAGCCCGAGCGGCAGCTCAGGGGGCGCCTGACGACCGACTGACCCGCGCTGCCTGCCAGGCGCGGTCGGGCGACCGGCCGCGCCTGGTCCACCCCGGCATGGACACCCGGCCCCGCGGGCCGGTGTTTCGGTCCCGGGCCGGCTCATGACCCTGCCTCAGCCTGGACGTGCCCGATGCACCTGAACCTGAAGCTGCTCGCCGCCCTTGCCCTGATCGCGATCGGCGCCGGCGCCGTGGGCGTGGCGGTCTTCCTGCCCCGGGGGTCGAGCACTGCCAGCGACTACATCACCGCCCCGGTCACGCGCACGACCGTGAGCGCGGACGTCGTGGCGACGGGCACGATCTCGGCCCGGGCGACGTACGGGCTGGCCTTCGGGGCGCCGGCGCAGCTGGTCATCGGCTCGAGCTCCCAGGGCGGGGGCGGGGGCGGCAGCTGGGTCGTGGCGACCGTGGACGTGGCGGTCGGCGACACGGTGACCGCCGGACAGGTGCTCGCGACCGCCGAGACGACCGATCTCGAGGTTCAGCTGGCGATTGCGAAGGCGAACCTGGCCGCGGCCAGGGCGAGGCTGATCGCCGACCGGGGCGGGCCGACGGCGGACGTTCGAGCGGCCGCCAACGACGCGATCAGGCAGGCCCAGATCGCCTACAGCGGAGCGCTCGCGGCCCGCTCGAACACGGCGGCCCAGAACGACCTCACCCTCAGCCAGGCCGAGCGGGCGGTCCAGCAGGCGGAGCAGAACCTCGCGGCGGCCCAAGCCGGGCCGTCGGCGGACGTCATCCAGTCAGCCCAGGACTCGCTGGCCGCGGCCCAGCTGTCGGTCCAGAACGCAGAGCAGAACCTGGCCGCGACCCAGGCCCAGAACCAGCTCTCGATCAGCCAGGCCCAGCAGGCGCTCTCGGCGGCCCAGGCCGATCTCCAGGCCGCGAACGCGAAGCTCGCCGCAGCCAACGCGACGCTGGCGGCCGACCAGGCCGCGGATCCGCCGGTCGATCCATCGGTCATCAGCGCCGACCAGGC
>CAYMBB010000074.1:0-2467 GCA_964388515.1 uncultured Anaerolineaceae bacterium | reverse complement strand
CGCCTGAAGGTCGAGCAGTCGTCGAGCTCGAGCGACCAGCAGGTCAGCCAGGCGAAGGTGTCGCTCGACTCGGCCCGGACGAGCTACACGACGAAGACAGCGCCCGCGACCGCCCAGCAGATCGCCTCCGACGAGGCATCGGTGGCGAGCGCCGAGGCCTCGCTGGCGAGCGCCCAGCAGACGCTCGACCGGGCGAGCCTGACGTCGCCCGCCGACGGCACGGTCGTCCAGGTGAACATCGAGCCGGGCGTGGCGGCGCCGTCCGGGTATGCGATCGTCGTCCAGAGCCGGGCCCTGGAGGTGAGCGCCCTGTTCGCCGAGTCGGACGTTCCGTCGCTCGCGGCCGGCCAGGCGGCCTCGATCAGCGTGCCGGCGACCGGCGACCAGCTGAGTGCGCCGGTGACCCGGATCACCCCGGTCGCGAGCACGGCTGCGGGCTCGAGTGTCGTCTCCTACCAGGTGATCGTCGATCTCGAGGCCAGCCCTGCCGCAGTGCGTCCGGGGATGAGCGCAGACGTCGCGGTCACGACCGCCGCCGCCGCGGACGTCCTGGCCGTGCCCGCGATCGCGCTCCAGGGGGCGGGCGGCGGGTACACCGTCCGAGTCCTCGCCGCCGACGGGTCGGTGCAGACACGGTCGGTCGAGGTCGGCCTGGTCACGAGCTCGATGGCGGAGGTGCGGACCGGCCTGGCCGAGGGTGAGCGGGTGATCATCGGGACGCGCAGCGCGCGCACCGGGACCTCGACCACGCCCCAGGGAGGCTTCGGGTTCCCGGGTGCCGGTGGGTTCGGGGGCGGGAACCGGGGAGGGGGCGCCGTCCCGGTGGAGCCCCATCCGTGAGCGAGCCGCTCATCGAACTTGCCGCCGTGTCCCGGGTCTACGACATGGGCGGCGACATCGAGGTCGTGGCCCTCCGTGACTTCGAGCTGACCGTCGACCGGGGCGACTTCGTGGCGATCGTCGGGCCGTCGGGCTCGGGGAAGTCGACCCTGATGCACATCCTGGGCTGCCTCGATCGGCCGACCTCGGGGACGTACCGCCTCGACGGCGTCGACGTCGGCAGCCTCGACGACAACGCGCTCGCCGCCCTGCGCAACCGGGCGATCGGGTTCGTCTTCCAGAGCTACAACCTCCTGCCGCGCACGAGCGCACTCGAGAACGTCGCTGCCCCGCTCCTCTACCAGGGGGTGCCGCGCCGGGAGCGCCTCGAGCGGGCACGGGCGGCTCTCAAGCGGCTCGGTCTCGGCGACCGGCTCGATCACGAGCCGACCCGCCTGTCCGGCGGCCAGCAGCAGCGGGTGGCGATCGCCAGGGCCATCGTCACCGAGCCGGCCCTGATCCTGGCCGACGAGCCGACCGGCAACCTGGCCAGCGACCAGGGGACGGAGGTCCTTGCGCTCTTCACGGAGCTGCATGCGGCCGGTCGGACGATCGTGCTGATCACCCACGATTCCGACGTCGCCGCCGCCGCCGACTGGCAGGTCCATGTCCGAGATGGGCGGCGGGTGGCATGACTGCTCTCGAGCTCGTCCGGCTCGCGCTCTCCAGGCTGGGCACGAGCCGCCTGCGCACGTTCCTGACGATGCTTGGGGTGATCATCGGCGTCGCCTCGGTGGTGGCGCTCGTCTCCGTCGGCCAGGGCGCGACGAGCGGAATCACCAGCAGGCTGCAGGGCCTGGGGACGAACCTGCTGACCATCAACCCGGGCAGCACGACGACCGGCCTGACACGGAGCACGGCGGGCTCGGCGACCACCCTCACGACCGGTGACGCGGATGCGGTCGCCGCGGTCGAGGGCGTCGTCGCGGTCGCCCCCCAGGTGTCGACGAGCCAGCTCGTCGTGGCGGGCACGAGGAACACGACGACGACGATCGTGGGGACGACGCCAGAGTTCCTGACGGTCCGCGCGTACACGCTGTGGCAGGGCTCGTTCCTCACACCGGCGTCCGTCGACCACGAGCTGCGCGTGGCGGTGCTCGGCTCGACGACCGCCGACGATCTCGGCCTTGGCGCCGGGGCGATCGGCACGACGATCCGGATCGGAGGGCTGCCCTTCCAGCTCGTCGGCATCCTCCAGCCGAAGGGCACGTCGGGCCCCTTTGGCCAGGACGACCAGGTGATCATCCCGATCTCGACCGCCCGCGCCCACTTCGTCCGCGGCGACAGCGTGCGCACGATCAGCCTGAGCGTCGCCGACAGCGCGGCCATCGAGTCGGTCAAGGCGGAGATCCAGCTGACCCTCGAGCAGCGTCACGGGATCCGCGCCGGGCAGGCCGACGACTTCACGATCGGCGACCAGTCGCAGCTGCTGGCAACGGTCGGCTCGGTAGCCACGCTCCTCAGCATCCTTCTGGCCGGGATCGCCTCGATCTCGCTCGTTGTCGGCGGGATCGGGATCATGAACATCATGCTCGTCTCGGTCCGCGAGCGAACCCGCGAGATCGGGATCCGGAAGGCGATCGGGGCG
>CAYMBB010000073.1:0-9741 GCA_964388515.1 uncultured Anaerolineaceae bacterium | reverse complement strand
CGCTGAACCGCACCACGAGGTTCGAATCCGTGACAACCGCCCGACCCACGCTCGCCGCCCGGCACCGTGATGTGACCGGCAAGGCGGTGGCCCGTCTGCGCCGCGAGGGGCGCCTGCCCGCCGTCGTGTTCGGTCACGGGATCGCGTCGTCGAACGTCACGCTCGACGGCCACGAGTTCGAGCTCCTCCGGCGCCGGATCGGACCGAACGCCCTGATCGACCTCTCGATCGACGGCAGGAAGCCCAAGCCGGTCCTGATCCATGGCGTCGACGTCCATCCCGTGACCCGCCGGCCGCTCCACGTCAACCTCTTCCTGGTCCGGATGAGCGAGGAGCTGACGGTCGAGGTGCCGATCGTCCCGGTCGGCGAGTCGCCTGCGGTCAGCCAGCTCGGCGGGACGCTCGTCCACGACGTCGACAGCGTCAAGGTTCGCGCCCTGCCGGACCACCTGCCCCAGGTGTTCGAGGTCTCGATCGAGCCGCTCGTCGACTTCGACACCGTGCTCCACGCCCGCGACCTCGCCGTCCCGCCCGGCGTGACCCTCCTGGCCGACCCGGACGAGCCGATCATGCACGTCCTCGCGCCGCGGATCGAGGAGGTCGTGGCGCCCGTCGAGGGTGTCGCGGCGGGCGCTGCCCCGGCCGAGGGTGCCCCGGCCGAAGCGGCGGCCTCGGAGGGGGCTGCGCCCGGCGCAGGCTGATCGAGCCGCGACCCGTCGCGCTCAGTCGGCCGGTCGTCGTCCCCGGACACTGACGACCGGCGCCCGCCAGGCGAAGGCGTCCGGCGACAGGCGGGCCAGGCGTTCGGCCGCCCGGGCCCGGACCTCGCGGGCCGCCGCCTCGTCGAGGCCGCGGAACGTCCCCCACTCGGAGTACTGCTCGAGGAAGTCGAGGTACGTCGCCGGGTCGTAGCGGTGCACGAGCGCCTGCTCGCGCGCCGACACCTCGCGGAATCCCGCTCGCCGGAGCTGCGCCGCCGCGGCCGCCGGCGAGGTGAAGTCGCCGGCGCGTGCCTCCTCCGGTTCCTCCGGGTCATCGACCCCGAGCTCGTCGAGGACGTCGTAGAACGTCTCGT
This sequence comes from uncultured Anaerolineaceae bacterium, assembly GCA_964388515.1. Lineage (GTDB taxonomy): Bacteria > Chloroflexota > Limnocylindria > Limnocylindrales > CSP1-4 > JAKAHU01. The sequence continues at coordinate 8,666 of CAYMBB010000073.1, read as the reverse complement.
CGGGCGCGAACGGGGCGTCGGAGGCGAGCCAGGTCACGAACCCCAGGACGCCGCCGGGGCGGAGGACGCGCAGCGTCTCGGCCAGTGCCCGCGGCCGGTGGGGGACGAGCTGGAGGACGAACGAGGAGACCGCGACGTCGAACGACGCGTCGGCGAACGGCATCCGCTCGGCCAGGCCGGTGACGAACTCGACCCGGCGTCCAGCCTCGCGGCCGAGCCGGCGACGGAGCTCGCGGCGGGCGACGGCGAGCATCCCGGTCGAACCGTCGAGCCCGGTCACGTGCGCCGCCGGCCAGCGCTCGGCGGCGGCGATCGCCAGGGCACCGGTCCCGGTCCCGATGTCGAGCAGGCGGACGCCGGCTCCGTCGCCCGGGATCGACGATCCGACGAGGTCGAGCACGCCGAGCGCGGTCGGCTCGAGGACCGGGCCCCACCAGCGCCGGTAGGCCTCGGCAGAGCGGTCGTAGCGTTCGGCGATCGATGACATCGCTGGCTATCGTGCCATGGCCGCGGCCGGCGCGGGACGGCGCCGGCACGGGCGGGTCGGGCGGCCCGGCGGCCGGCGCGGGACGGTCGCTCAGGCCCCGCCGTCCCCGCTCCGGGCGAGCCGCTCGATCTCGGCCGCGATCGCGTCGACGAAGGCCGGCAGGCCGTCCTCGACCGCCGCCGAGAGCCCCTCGCCGAGGCCGAACGACGCCCCGCCGATGCCCACGAACGAACCGGCCGGCAGCCCCGGGCGCAGGATCGCGGCCAGGCGGACCGCCTCCTCCACCGGCAGCAGGTGGCTCGAGCGCGGGATCGCCGCGTCCGGTGCCGGCCGGGCGAGCGACTCGAGCGGGCCGCCGACCACCAGCCCGGGCGCGACGCCCACCGCCGCATCGACGAGCAGGCACGCCTCGTCCGGCCCGACCTCGAGCAGGTCGTCCGGCCCGAGCGGGCGGCAGCGACGGATCTCGGCCGCCTCGAGCGCGGTCGCCGGCAGGCGTTCGATCGCCCGGAGCGCGGCGGCATCGTCGCCCCGCTCGAGCTCGCCGCAGGCGAGGACGACGACCCGCCGCCGGGCAGTGGCCGGCTCCTGGATCGGGCCGCCTGGCGCCTGGCCGTCTTCGCCCGGCGCCTGGCCGTCTTCGCCCGGCGCCTGGCCGTCTTCGCCCGGCCCCCGCCCACGGCCCTCGGCGGCGGTCACCCCTCCTCGATCGTCAGGTCCAGGAAGTGCGTCGCGCACGAGATGCACGGGTCGTAGCTCCGGATCAGCTGTTCCAGCCGCAGCGTCGCCTCTGCCTGCGGCAGGTCGAGGACGCGCGGGGCGAAGAGGGCAAGGTCCTGCTCGATCGCGGCCTGGTTCTGGCTCGTGGGCGGGACGATCCGGGCGGCCGCGACGAGGCCGCGCTCGTCGACCTCGTAGTGATGGAAGAGCAGGCCCCGCGGCGCCTCGGTCGCCCAGGCGGCGCGGCTGGGCCGGGAGCTCCAGGCCACCGCCGGGGCCGCCGGCGGGCGGTAGGCAGCGATGATCTCGCGCGCTTCGGCGAGCGCGTGGAGCAGCTCGACCGCCCGGGCGGCGATGCTCCAGTAGATGTTCGTTCGGATCGCCTCGCGCAGGCCCGTCCGCTCGAGTGCCTCGGCGGCGAGCGGGTGGAGCCGGTCGCCGGCCAGGGTTACCCGGGCGGCCGGCCCGAGGAGGTAGACCTGGCCCTGCTTCGTCCGTGCCTGGAGCGCGTTCGAGTACTCGACCTGCTCCTCCTCGAAGGCGTCGTCCCAGCGGCCGGACGCCAGGTCGAGGCCGTCGGAGGAGACGATCCGGCCCTCGTTGAACGGGTACTCGTTCTCGTGGCGGAGGGAGACGAGCCGCGGCTCGCGCGAGAAGTCGGGCGCCCGGAACCCGGCCACCATCGCCACCGTCTCGCGGGCCAGCTCGACCGCCTCGTCGAGAGCCGGGCGCAACCGTTCCAGCTCGTCGCGGCGGGGGACGCGCGAGAAGCCGCCGACCCGGACGCTGACCGGGTGGATCGAGCGGGCGCCCAGGACCGAGATGATCCGGTTGCCGACCTTCTTGATCGCCAGGCCGCGCTCGACCACCGCCCGGTGGTCGGCCGCCATCGCGATCGCGCTTGGATAGCCCAGGAAGTCGGGCGCGTGGAGCAGGTAGACGTGGAGGGCGTGGCTCTGGATCCACTCGCCGCAGTAGAGCAGCCGGCGGAGGGCCCGGACGGACGGGTCGATCGCGACCCCGAACGCATCCTCGAAGGCATGAACCGCGCTCATCTGGTAGGCGACCGGGCAGATGCCGCAGATGCGGGCGACGATGTCGATCACCTCGTCCGGCGTGCGACCGACGACCAGCCGCTCGAAGTAGCGTGGCGCCTCGAAGATGCCGAGCTTCGCCTCGAGCACGGCGCCGTCGCGGACGCGCAGGCGGAGCGAGCCCTCGCCCTCGACCCGGGTGAGGTACGAGACGTTGAAGCGATGCTCCTCGGGGGCCGGCGCCGGGGCGGCCGCCGCCGGGGCGGCCGCCGCCGGGGTGACCGGCGCCGGGGTGGCCGGACGCCGGGCGTCAGGCCTGTCCATCGTGACCTCCGGCCCGCGTATCGGGCGTGGCCCGCGCGTCGGGCGTGGTGTCCGTGGCCCATCCGCCGCCCGCGTCGCCCGCGCCAGCGCCGCTCGCCCCGGGCGTGCCCCCGAGCTCGCCGACGATCGTCCGGAACGGCTCCGCCCAGGCCGTGAAACCGGCGAACAGGCGACCGACGTCCGGGCGCTCGCGCCCGCCGGCGAGGAGCGATCCGGCCAGGCTGGCGACGTTTGCCCCTTCGCGCGGCCCGAAGCAGCCGTAGCAGCCGCGACCCCAGCGCGGGCAGAGGGCGCCACAGCCGCCCTGGGTGACCGGTCCGAGGCAGGGCGTGCCGTTGGCGACGAGAACGCACACCGCGCCGCGCCGCTTGCACTCGGCGCACACGGCCTCGTCGCGGATCTCCGGACGTCGGCCAAGGACCAGCGAGGTAAGCAGCTCGCGCAGCTGCCCGATCCCGATCGGGCAGCCCCGGAGCGCCGCGTCGACCGGGACGTGGTCGGCGACCGGGGTCGCCCGGGCGAGCGAGGCGACGTACTCCGGATGGGGGTAGACGGCGGCCCGGAACGCGTCGTGGTCGGCCCAGTTGCGGAGGGCCTGGATGCCGCCGGCCGTGGCGCACGCCCCGATCGTCACCAGCAGCTTCGCCTGACGTCGGAGCTCGACGATCTGCTCGGCCTGCTCGGGCGTGCTGATCGAGCCCTCGACGAACAGGACGTCGTACGGGCCCTCGGAGCGACTCGAGCTCGCCTCCGCGAACTCGACGATGTCGAACCGGGCCGCGATCTCGAGCAGCTCCTCCTCGAGGTCGAGGAGGGTCAGCTGGCAGCCGTCGCACGAGGCGAACTTCACCACCCCGACCCGCGGCCTGGCGACCGCGGCCGGCAGGTTCGCGGCGGGCGGCGGGGGCGTGGCTGGTCCGGCCATCAGATCCCCTCCCGCCCGAAGCTGTCGCCGAGCTGGGCGAGCGAGAAGACCGGCCCATCCTTGCACACGAAGTAGCGGCCCATCTGGCAGTGGCCGCACAGGCCGATCCCGCACTCCATGTGCCGTTCGAGGGTCAGGAAGATCCGGTCCGAGTGCATCCCGCGCTCGATCAGCGCCCCGACCGTGGCCTGCATCATCCGCTCCGGGCCGCACACGAAGGCGACCGCCTTCGAGCCCTCCCAGGTCGCCTGGTCGAAGAGGTGGGTGACGACGCCCACCCGCCCGAGCCATTCGGGGTCGCCCCGGTCGACCGTGAGCTGGAGGTCGACGTCCGGCCGGGCGGCCCAGGCGGCGAGTTCGCTGGTGTAGAGCATGTCGCGCCGGGTCCGCGCCCCGTAGTAGATGCGGACCGCGCCGAAGCGCTCGCGGTCGGCGAGGACCGCGTCGATCAGCGGCCGCAGCGGGGCGAGGCCGATCCCGCCAGTGACGATCACGACGTCGCGCCCGACGGCCCGGTCGACCGGCCAGCCGACCCCGAGCGGGCCGCGGATGCCGAGGAGCGCGCCCGGCTTCAGCTCGGTGAGCGCCTTCGTGGCCGGCCCGGCCGCCCGGATCGTCAGCTCGATCCCGTCGGGTCGGACGCGCGAGACCGAGATCGGCAGGCGGGGGAAGGCGGGCAGGGTGAGCATCACGAACTGGCCGGGCTTCGTGGCCAGGAGCGGCAGGTCCGTCTCGGTCAGGGCGAGCGTCGTCGTGTCGGCCGTCTCCGGGTGTGTGGCGGCGACCCGGGCCGAGGCGAACTCGGTCGGGGTGGCGGCAACCGGCTCAGGCGAGGGCGGGGCGATCCGAGGCGCGATCGGCGGAGCGATCGCCATCAATTCCTCGCGAACGTCGATCCCGACCGGACACCAGGTGATGCAGCGGCCGCAGCCGACGCAGCCGAACGTCCCGAACTGGTCGACCCAGGTCGCGAACTTGTGGGTCAGCCACTGGCGGTAGCGGTCGCGCGGCCGCGAGCGGAAGTTGCCGCCGGCGACCCGGGCAAAGCCCGGGTTGAAGCACGAGTCCCAGGCCCGGACGCTGCCCGACGCGGTGCCCACGAGCTCGGAGCGCTGGACGACGCTGGTGCAGAAGCAGGTCGGGCAGACGAGCGTGCAGTTCGTGCAGGTCAGGCAGCGCTCGGCGACCTCGGCCCAGCGGGGGTGCTCGAGCTGGGCCAGGAGGCGGTCCTTGAGCCCGACGGTCGCGACCCCGTTCCCCATCGCCAGGCGGGCCGCGCTCACCGCCCCCACGACCTCGGCGACCTGTTCGGCCGTGGCCGCGCTGACCGGCAGGCGCTCGAGGAGAGCCCGGCCGGCCTCCGAGCCCGCCTCGACGACGAACCCGTCGTCGAGCTCGGTCAGGACGAGGTCGTGGCCGCCGCGCACCTCCGGTCCGGTGCCCATCGAGCTGCAGAAGCAGGTCGAGGCGGCCGTCGTGCACTGGACGGCGATGATCAGGGCGGCAGCGCGCCGGTCACGATAGTCCTCGTCGATGAACGGACCGCCGAGGAGGACGCGATCCTGGACCAGGATGGCCGCGATCTCGCACGCCCGGACACCGAGGAAGGCGAGCTTCGGGATATCGCGGGCAGCTGGCTCGTAGGTCACCTCGTCGGCGCTGCCGCGGACCGTCGTGAGCGGGGCGGTGGCCGGGAACGTGTATCGCTTCCAGCTCATCGGGCCGACGTTGTACTCGAACAGCCGCTCGTCGTCGCGGCGGACCAGGGTGAACCGGCCGGGGGCCTGGAGCGCGCCCCAGCCGGCCGGCAGATCGTCGACCGAGTCGATCTGGTCGAGGACGATCGCCCCGTCGGCCACGGTCGGCCCGATCACCCGCCGGCCGTCCTCGCGGAGCAGGTCGATCAGGCACTGGAGGTCGGCCCGGGCGAGGAAGCGAGCGTCGCCCGGCGCCCGGCCGGGGGCCCGGCCGGCGATCGGGCTCACCATGCCCGGAGCGCCTCCCCGCGGGCCAGCTCGTCGCGGGCGAACAGGTCGAGGAGCTGGAGGCGGGTCGCGTTCAGCCGGCGGCCGACCGCCTGGAGGACCCGCGGGTAGAGTGTGGCGGCGAGTGCGTGGTCGGCGCGCAAGGCGGCCCGCAGCTCGGCGCCGTCGAGCATCAGGACCTCGGCCGGCTCGATCGCCACGACGGTCGAGGTCGACCGATGGGGCGGCACGATCGCCGACCAGCCGATGATGTCGCCCGGCTCGACGGTCAGGATCGTCACCATCCCGCGCTCGGGCACGAGCATGCGCAGGGCGACCCGACCGGCCAGGAGCAGGCCGAAGTCCTCGGCGATCTCGCCCTCGCGGAGCAGCTCGACGCCGACCGGGACACGCTCGATGTGGCCCATCGCGGCCAGGCGGGCCTGCGTCCCGGGTGGCAGTCCGGCCCCGAACCAGGTGCTGTTCAGGGCGGCCACGATCGTCTCGGGGCGGCTTCCGGCAGGCGCGGGTTCTCGGGTCTCCACAATCGGGCTCCCGGCGGCGGATGATGACGGGTCCATCGTATGGGCGCCGGCGGCTACGGGGAGTGCCGTTGGCACTGTTGGCGGCCCGCCGGTCACAGGCCCGGGGAAGGCCGGACGGCACCGGGGCGTGCGTCGACCCGTGCCCCCTTCGGGCCGTTCGGCCCCGCCGTCCGCGACGTCCTGCCCTGCGCGTGCAGCGGCCGTCGCGCGACGCTGGCGCCATCCAGGAGTGGGACCAGCCCGGCCCCACAGAAAGGTGGCAGACAGCGATGAACAAGATCCTGTTGGCCTATGACGGCGGCGAGCCCGCCAGGCACGCGCTCATGACCACGATCGACCTGGCCCAGAAGTTCGGTGCCTCGGTCAGCGTCATCAGCGTCGTTCCCTTCCATCCCGGGACGCGCGCCCCGGTCGATCCCTGGGACGACGCGACCGTCCACGCCAAGGAGCTGCTCGAGGCGAAGCAGCTGCTGCGCGAGCACGGCATCGAGGCGGAGCTGCTCGAGCCGGCCGGCGATCCGGCACGCACGATCGAGCGGGTGGCCAAGGAAGGCGGCTTCGACACGATCGTGATCGGCTCTCGTGGCCTGGGGGCGATCGACCGGATGCTCCAGGGAAGCGTCTCCGAGCACGTCGCGACCCACGCCGACACGACGGTCGTGATCACCCATTGAGCGGCCTGCGGTTCGCTGCTCGCACCCGCCCGCGGGCGCGCTGACGCCGGCGGGCGGTGGTCCTGCCTGCGGTTTCCGGGCTCGAAGCGGGAAGGCCTGAGACCAGCCGCGGGGGTCGCTATCATCGGTGGGCTGCCTGACCGGCACCCGTCGAGATCGAGAGGAGCCGCCCCACGGATACCGACCGACACGCCGCGCCTGACCACGCCGTGGCCGCCCTCGCCGAGCGACCGACCGACCGGCGGGCGGTCGATTCCCGGACGCGGATCTTCGCTGCGGCCCGGTTCTCCCCCGAGCTGTTCCACGAGCTGCGCCGCGGCGTCCGGGTCGAGGTCCCGTTCCGGGGCGAGTTCCTGCTCGGTCAGCCGCTCCTGAACAAGGACGCCGCGTTCAGCGAGCGCGAGCGCGACGAGTTCCACCTGCGTGGCCTCCTGCCGCCGCGGGTGGCCACGATCGAGGAGCAGGTGACCCTCGAGCTCGAGCACGTCCGGCGCAAGGACGACGATCTCGAGCGCTACATCGGCCTGGCCGCCCTCCACGACCGGAACGAGACCCTCTTCCACCGCGTCCTGTGCGAGAACCTCGAGGAGTTCCTGCCGGTCGTCTACACCCCGACCGTCGGACGAGCCTGCCAGGAGTTCAGTCACATCATGCGCCGGGCGCGTGGCGTCTGGATCACCCCCGCCGACATCGAGCGGATCCCCGAGATCCTCCTGAACGCCGGCCACGACGACGTCCGCCTGATCGTGGCCACCGACAACGAGCGGATCCTCGGCCTCGGCGACCAGGGTGCCGGGGGGATGGCGATCCCGATCGGCAAGCTCGCCCTGTACAGCGCGGCGGCGGGTATCCATCCCGCGCTCACGCTGCCGATCTCGCTCGACGTCGGGACCGACCGGCGCGAGCTGCTCGACGACCCGTACTACATCGGCTACCCGCACCCGCGACTGCGCGGCCAGGCCTACGACGAGTTCATCGAGGCCTTCGTCGTGGCCGTCCAGCGCGTCTTCCCGCGGGCGCTCCTCCAGTGGGAGGACTTCAAGCAGCACAACGCGATCCGCCTCCTCGACCGCTACCGCCACCGCATCTGCAGCTTCAACGACGATATCCAGGGGACCGGCGCCGTCGCCGTCGGGGGGATCCTGGCCGCGCTCGGTCACCTGGGCACGTCGCTCCCGGAGCAGCGGGTCGTGCTCCTCGGCGCCGGGGGCGCCGGTCTCGGCATCGCCCGCCTGATCCGGGCCGCGATGGCCCGCGAAGGGATGACCCCGGCGGCGATCCGGCGCGCGATCGTGATGCTCGACTCCCGCGGCCTGCTGTACGAGGGCCGGCCGGGACTCGAGGCCGACAAGGCCGAGTTCGCCCTGCCCGCCGAGGTCCTCGCCGGCCACGGGCTCGATCCCCTCCGCGACACCGGTCTCGAGGCCGTCGTGCGGGCCGTCCGGCCGACGATCCTGATCGGCACGAGCGGAGTCGCCGGCAGCTTCAGCGAGCCGGCGATCCGGGAGATGGCGACCCACGTGCCGCGACCGATCATCCTGCCGCTCTCGAACCCGACCGCGAACTCGGAGGCGGTCCCGGCCGACCTGTTCGCCTGGACCGACGGTCGGGCCCTCGTCGCCGCCGGCAGCCCGTTCGCGCCGGTCGTCCACGGCGGTCGCGAGCACGTCATCGGCCAGGCGAACAACGTCTTCGTCTTCCCCGGCATCGGGCTCGGGGCGATCCTGTCCGAGGCCCGCGAGATCAGCGACGAGATGTTCCTCGTCGCGGCCGACACGCTTGCCTCGCTCGTCACCGCCGAACGGTTCGCGAGCGGGGCGCTCTATCCGCCGGTGAGCGACCTGCGCCGGGTGTCGCGCCGGATTGCGGTCGCGATCATCCGGGTGGCCCGCGACGCCGGGATCGGCCGGAGCGTGCCCGACGAGCTCGTCGAGCCGGCGGTCGATGCCGGCATGTGGTGGCCGGAGTACGTGGAGTACACCGCGGTCTGAGC
>CAYMBB010000072.1:1579-9779 GCA_964388515.1 uncultured Anaerolineaceae bacterium | reverse complement strand
GCCTCGACCGCGGCCCGGCTGAACGGCAGGGGCACGGTCTCACCCCGGGCCCAGGGGGCGACGAGGTCGCCGTAGTGGCGGTCGAACGGGTTGCCGCCCTGGCCGGTCGTCTGGACGATCCGGGCGCCGTCGAGGTCGCCCAGGTCGACCGTCAGCCGGTAGCTCGGCAGGTTCGTCACCTCGAAGATCGTGCGCAGGTCGGTCGCCGGGCGACTCTCGGGGTCGTACGGATCGGCGTAGGCGCGACTGAACCGGTAGTACGTGTTGTTCACCGCCCCGGCCGCACCCGGGACGGCGAGCGGGCCGACGTCGAAGTACCACTCGAGCGGCCCGATCCCGCTGCTGCCGAAGGTCGGCTCGCGGAAGGTCGCGGTGTGGAGGCGGCCCCACGTCCAGCCATTCTCGTCACCGAGGGCGGCGCGCAGGTCCCGGCCGGCCGCGTCGAGGGCGGCGGCGATGACGTCGGGTGCCGTCTCGACCCGGTCGGGGGTCGTCCGGTCGTCCCACCAGCGGTCGGTCGGGCGGTCGAGGAGCGCGATCAGCGCCTGCCAGGCGACCGGGGTGCCGACGTAGTCGCGGACGAGGTCGCCGAGATCGTCGTCGAAGAGGCCGCGCAGGAGCCGGTACTCGAACGCCATGTAGGCGCTGCAGCCCCGGCTGTCGAGCTCGCAGCGGCCGTCCCAGGCCCGGATCTGCGAGAGGACGGTGGCGCCATCGGCGGTCCGGGGCTCCACCCCTGAGAGGTGCCGGGTGACGAGCGGCGCGCGCAGGATCGTCGTGTCGAGCTGGATCCGGCGCATCGCCTCGGTCGTCACGCCGCCGGCCGCTGCCGCCTCGCCCAGCAGCTCGGTGATCCGCTTGGCCCGGTAGCCCGGGTCCCACTCGTCGGAGATGAAGTAGCGGTAGCCGCTGTCCACGACCGCGTTGTTGGCGGTCACGATCAGCCCGGAGGGCGGGTCGAACAGGCGCGGCAGCTCGTCGAAGGGGATCCGGTCGGCCCACTCGTGTGCCCCGTCCCAGCCGGGGACCGGTCGGGCGCCCCGGTCATTCGGGTTGGCACGGATGGGGATCCAGCCCGGGACCTGGTAGCCGATGTGGCCCTCGACGTCGGCGTAGACGAAGTTCTGGGAGGGCGCGACGTACGAGCGGAGGGCCGCCCGGAAGTCGTCCCAGGAGCCGGCCCGGTCGATCTCGAGGAACGCCTGGAGGGTCGTGTCCGGGGCGGCCGTCGCGGTCCACTGGAGGGCGTAGAGGGTGGGCGAGCTCTTCAGCTCGTCGACGACGTCGTTCAGGATCGGGCCGTGGCGGGTCGATCGGACGGTGATCGTCTCGTCCGGGCCACCGGCGACGCGGATCGTCTCCTGGCGCATCTCGAACGGGATCGACTGGCCGCGGTAGAGGTACTTCGTCGGGTCGGCCGGGTCGACCCGCTCGATGAACAGGTCCTCGACGTCGGGGCCGACGTTCGTCGCCCCCCAGGCGATCCGGGCGTTGTGACCGAGGATGACCAGCGGGCTGCCGGGGAAGGAGACGCCGGTGACGTCGTACGGGCAGGCGGGCGAGACGTCCCGGCAATGGAGCCCGTTCATGTACCAGACCGAGGGCATGCTGATCCCGAGGTGCGGGTCGTTGGCCAGCAGGGCGCGGCCGGTCGCGCTCTTCGAGGGCGCCACGACCCAGTCGTTCGAGCCGATCCCGTGGCTGCCGACGAGCCCGGTCGCCCGGTCGAGGCCGGCCAGGGCGAGGGCGTGCTGGCCGAGCCCCACGAGCTCGCGCCAGGCGGCGAGGTCGGTCGAGTCGGCCGCCGCGCCAGGCGTTCCCGCCTCGGTCGCCGTGCCCGCCGGGCCGCCGGCGCCGCGAGCGCTCCTGCCCGCGGCCGTCACTGTGCCCGCGGCCGTCACTGTGCCCGCGGCCGTCGCGGCCGCCCCGGTCGAGGGCACGACGACCGGCATGCCGGCGGCGTAGGGCGGGTTGAGCTGGTCGGTCAGGGCCGGGTCGCCCAGCTTCGCGTCGGCGAGCAGGCGGAAGATCTCATCGGCGTAGTTGCCCCCGAGGTTGAACGCCTGGACTTTCTGCCAGGCGATCGAGTCGAGCACCGTCCACGGCTCGGGCTGGTAGCCGCCCAGGCCGCCGCTGCCGTTCTTCAGCCCGGCCACCACGAACGGCAGGCCGAGGCTGCCGCGATGGTCGGCCAGGTATGCGTTCACGCCGTCCGCGTAGGCCTGGAGCGCGTCCCGGGTCTCTGCCGACAGGGCAGCGAGATCGCGCTCCGCCGCCGCCCGCCAGCCGAGCGTCCGGATGAAGCGGTCGGTCGCGAGCTCGCTCGGGCCGAACAGCTCGGCCAGGCGGCCCGACGAGATGTGGCGCCAGAACTCCATCTGCCACAGGCGATCCTGGGCGTGGACGTACCCCTGGGCGAGGAACAGGTCGTGGGGGTCATCGGCGTAGATCTGGGCGATCCCGGCCTGGTCGCGGATGACGCTCACCGGGGCATGGAGCCCTTCGATCCGGATCGTGCCGCTCGTCTGGGGTAGGGCCCGCCCGGTGATCACGGCCGACAGGCCGACGGCCGCCACGAGGGCGATGACGACGACGATCGCCAGCAGGGCGACGAACCGACGAATGATCCGCACCACGATCCCTCCCTGTGCGATGCGCACGGCCGGCCGCCCGGTGCGTGCGACCTCAGCGTGGCAGGACGAGCCCGAGCCCGGCCGCCGCGGCCACCTCGAGGATCGCCCGGGCGAAGATGACGTCGGCCAGGCCGACGCCCAGATGGGTGACCACGACCCGGCCGGCCGGTCGCGGCGTCCCGGCCACGATCGACTGGCCGAGGGTCATCGCCGGGTCCGGGTAGCCCTCGAACAGCCCCGCCTCGCGGTTGGCGAGGAACTGGCCGCGCTCGTCGACGAGGAAGAGCGCGGCCTCGCGGGCGACCTCGGCGGCCGCGTACGTCGCGTAGTCGACCGGTACGACGAGCGCCTCCGGGGCGAGCCAGTCGTTCGTCATCACCTGGCGGACCGGTCCGAACGAGGCGGCGGTGACGACGACGTCGGCGGTCAGCGTCGCCGTGCGGGCGTCCGCCGCGACCCGGACCGCCCCGATCCCGGCCGTCCGGCGCGCCTCGCCGGCGAGCGCCTCGGCCCGGGCCGGGTCGCGATCGAAGAGCGCCAGCTCGCAGCCGGCGAGGAGGTGGCCGATCACCGGCAGGTGGCTGCGGCCCTGGACCCCGGCCCCGATCAACGCCACCCGCGCGGCGCGGCCGCTGATCCGGGGCGCGAAGCGACGGATCGCGACCCCGCTGACGGCGGCCGTCCGCTGGGCCGTGATCGGCGCGCCGTCGAGGATCGCAATCGGGATCCCGGTCCGCGGGTCGTTCAGGAGGACGAGGGCGTGGATCGCCGGCAGGCCGAGCGCGCCGTTCGATGGGAAGCCGGTCACCCACTTCATGCCCAGCCCGTCGGCGGTGCCGTCGGGGTCGGGTCCGCGAAGGAAGGCGGGCATCGCGTGGCCGAACGACTCGGGCGGGCGCGGGTGGACCCCGATCTTGGCCGGCAGCTCGGCATCCGCGACCAGGGCGGTCATCGTCAGCTCGGCCAGCCGGAGGCGCTCCTCGAGCGGGGGCATCGCCGCCGCGACGTCGCCGGCGGCGAGATAGCGGAGTTCGGGGTACGGCGCAGCGTTGAACGAGGCCATGATGGCCAGAGTCTAGTGCGCCCGGGCGACCCGTTGTCAGGAATTCCGGTCCATTGCCGGCGCGGCCGGGTCGGGTTGGCCCTCACGGCCCGGTCGGGTCAGGCCGGCCGGGTCGGGTTGGCCCTCACGGCCCGGTCGGGTCGGCCCTCGCGGCCTGGTTCGCGGCCGGGGTCACCCTGGCACCGCGGTGTCACGGCGCTAGGATGGGCACGTCAGCCCAGCCCACCCAGCGCGCACGATGGAGAGACGATGACCGGAGCCGACACGGCCCGCAGCCTCGAGAACCTGAAGCTCGAACGGGACGCGATCGCCCTCTATGACGCCCTCGCCGCGATCGAGAAGGACGAGCGTCGGGCGAGCGCGTTCCGCACGATCGCGGGCAACGAGCGCCGCCATGCTGAGATCTGGGCGAGCAAGCTGCGCGAGCAGGGGGTCGAGGTCCCGCCCCCGAGCCCGCCCCGCCTCCGGGTGCGCCTGATCATCTTCCTCGCCCGGCTGTTCGGGACCCACGCGGTCTCCGACCTGGTCCAGGCGCTCGAGGGCGACGAGGAGGCGATCTACCAGGAGCAGGCCTCGCCGGAGGTCGAGGCGATCGCGGCCGACGAGCGCCAGCATGCCGAGATCTGGAAGCAGCTCGCCGGGTCCGCCGCGCCCCCGAGCGGCGTCCGCTCGCCGCTGGCCGGCCTGGCCCCCGCGGGCGCGGCCGACCTCCGGGCCGCCCACCCGAGCATCGAATCGCCCGAGCTCGGCCAGCCCGAGCGCTGGCACCGGGCCGGCCAGTCGGGGACGCTGCGGGCGGTCATCTTCGGCGTCTCCGACGGGCTCGTCTCGAACACCTCGCTGGTCATGGGCGTGGCCGGCGCCGCCGCCGGCGATCCGAGGTTCATCCTCCTGGCCGGGATCGCCGGCCTGCTCGCCGGCGCGTTCAGCATGGCGGCCGGGGAGTACATCTCGATGCAGAGCCAGCGCGAGCTGTTCGAGCGTCAGATCGTGCTCGAGCGCGAAGAGCTGCTGGCGATGCCCGAGGAGGAGGAGGCCGAGCTGGCCGCCGTCTACCGCGCCAAGGGCTTCGCCGCCGACGAGGCGAAGGCGATCGCCCACCGGCTGTTTGCCGACCCGCAGGCGGCGCTCGACACGCTCGTGCGCGAGGAGCTCGGCCTCGATCCTGGCGAGCTCGGCAATCCCTGGCGGGCGGCGCTCGGCTCGTTCCTCGCCTTCGGGGCCGGGGCGCTCGTGCCCGTTGCGCCGTTCGTCTTCGGCGGCGGGACGGCAGTCTTCGTGGCCAGCATCGGACTGAGCCTGCTGGCGATGTTCGTCGTCGGCGTGGGCGTCAGCCTGCTGACCGGTCGGAGCGCCCTCTTCTCGGGCGTCCGCCAGGTCGCGATCGGGGTCGCCGCGGCCACGGTCACCTTCGCTGTCGGGCGGGCGATCGGTGTCTCGGTCAGCTAGGTCGGACCGGTGACCGCCGTCGGTCCGGAAACCGCCGCCGCCGGCGGATCGTAGTCGATGGTGGATGCTCGGCTCGGGCTGCTCGACGACGCCGCGCTCGTGGCGGAGGTCGTGGCCGGATCGCACGATGCCCTGGCCGCCCTCTACGACCGCCACGCGGACGGCGTCTACGCGGCGGCGGCCCGACTGAGCGACGATCGACAGGTGATCGAAGAGGTGGTCCAGGAGACGTTTCTTGCCCTCTGGAACAGGGCCGAGCTGTTCGACCCGGCGTCCGGCTCGCTCGCCGCCTGGCTGCACGCGATCGCGCGCAACCGGGCGATCGATCGTCTCCGGGCCGCCGGCCGGCGGCCGCGCCTGGTCAGCCTGGGCGCCGCCGGCCGCACCGACGAGCCCGACGGGGCGGTCCTCGAGCGCCTGGCGGTCGCCGGCGAGGTGATCGGTGGGGCGGAGATCGGGGCCGGTCCCGAGGCTGCCCTGGACGCGGTCGAGCTGCGGGCCGCGATCCGGACGGCCGTGTCCGGGATGCCCGACGACGAGCGGGCAGTGATCCTGCTCGCCTACCGCGACGGGCTCAGCCAGTCGGAGATCGCGGACCGATTGGGCTGGCCGCTCGGGACGGTCAAGACGCGGACCCGCCGGGGCCTGTTCCGCCTGCGCGAGCTGCTCGGTGGGGAGCTTGGGCCGGAGCGGGGACAGCCAAGCGGGCGACTGGGACGGGCGACGACGATGGAGGACGTGGAGGTGACCGTGGAGCGGCGTGACGATGGACCACGCTGAGGCGCGCGAGCTGCTCGAGCTGGCGGCGATCGAGCCGGACGGTCTCGACCGCCTCGCTGCCGGTGATACGCCCGCGGCGGCGGCCCTGGCCGGCCACCTGGCGGGCTGTCCGGCGTGCGCCGAGGAGCTCGAGCGACTGCGACGCGCCTCGGAACTGATCCGGGCGGCGCTGCGCGAGGAAGCCACGACGACGCTTCCGGCCGAGCTGCGGGCCCGGACGCTCTCGTATGTCGGTCAGCTCGGCCGCGAGCGCGGACGCGAGGCGGTTCCGGCGGCTCCGGTCGCCTCGGCCGTTCCCGCGTCGTCGGCCGTTGGTGTCGCCTCGGCCGTTGGCGCGGCGTCGGCCGGGACCGGCGTGCGGCTTCGCGCCCGCCCGGTCCGCTGGTGGGTGTCGCTCGCGGCCGCCCTCGTCATCGGTGCCGGCGTCGGCGGGTTCGCTGTCGGGACGGGCGACCGGGCGACGATCGAGAGGCAGGAGGCGACCATGGCGGCCCTGGCCCGGGTGAACGACTGGGCTCTCCGTGTCGCCCGCCAGCCGGACACGAGGACGGTGACCCTGACGGACCCGACCGGTGGGGCGGCCTCGGGCACGCTCGTCTTTTCACCGGCTACGGACGAGTTGGTCGTGGTCATGACCGGCGTCGCACCGCCGCCGGCCGGCAGGGAGTACCGTTGCTGGGTGGAGTCGAACGGGGTGCGCCGCACCATCGGCAGGATGTTCTTCGCGGGCGAGTACGGGTACTGGGCCGGGCGCGTCGGCGGACTGGCCGGCCTCGGACCGGGAACGGTGTTCGGGGTGAGCCTCGTCGATCCGGCGAACTCGTCCCAGGGCGGCGAGCCGATCCTGCGGGGATCGCTGTGATCAGGCTCTTCCGTCACCTGCCGCTCCCCGGCCTGGTGCGTCGTCGGTCCCTGTCCCGCCTGCCGTTCGCCGGTGCATCCACTGCCGGGCCCTCGGCGGGCGACCCGCCGGAGGTGCGCCCGGGCAACCTCGTCCCCGAGTCACACGTGGCGGCGATGTTCGACGACATCGCCCCGGTTTACGACCGCCTGAACACGATCATGACCCTCGGGCTCGACGGTCGCTGGCGGCGGGCGGCCGTGGCGGCCACGGCGGTGACGAGCGGTTCGTCCGTGGTCGACCTCGCCTGTGGCACCGGCAAGCTGGCGGCCGCCCTGGCTGAGCAGGTCGGGCCATTCGGCCGGGTCGTGGGCGTCGATCTTGCCCCGGCCATGGTCGAACTCGCCCGAGCCCGCTACCGCGACCTCGTCCAGCTCCAGTTCCGGGTTGGGAACGCGCTGCAGCTGCCATTCGCCGACGGCGAGTTCGACGCGGCGACGATCGCTTTCGGACTGCGCAACCTCGCCGACTTCGAGGCGGGTTTCCGGGAGATGGCCCGTGTCGTCCGGCCCGGCGGCTGGGTCGTCTGCCTCGAGCTGTCGGTGCCCCGTCCGCGCTGGTGGGGCCGCACGTACCATGAGCTCTTCCGACGGGTCGCCCCGGTCGTGGGCGGGCTGTTCGGCCGGCGCGGGGCCTACGAGTACCTGCCCGCCTCGCTCGAGGGCTTCCCGCGCCCCGAGCACCTGGCCCTGACGATGCGCCGGGCGGGGCTCGTCGACGTCTCGTACCGGCGCCTGGCGCTCGGCGCGGTCGCCCTCCACCGGGGCCGCGTTCCGGCCTTGCCCTGACCGGCTCACGAGCGGGGTTGGCCGTGCTCCTCCGCCCTTCCGCCGACACGTGTTCTTCACCGCGGGACTAACCGCCGGTAGCGGGAGCCGGCACCGGCGCTCTGCCGCGCACAGCGACCAAACGTTCCGGACGGCAGAACGAATCGCCGGTGTCGGGGCGATTCTGGCCCTCGCCACGGTGATTCAGCGCTCGGCAGACCGCCCGGCGAGCCTTCGCGGGCCGCTTTGTCCTTCTGGCAGGAACGGCCTCCAGCTGGGTGCGGCGCAGGATTGCGCCCGTCCGCGCCCGCGCCGGTCCGCGCCCGCGCCCGTCCGAGCCCGTCCGAGCCCGTCCGCGCCCGTGCCTCCCTGCCTGGTGCCCCCCCGCGCCCCGCTCGGCCGCCGCTCGCCCCCGCGCGCCCGGCTCAGCGCGCGGCCAGGGTCACGGTCCTGGCACCTGCCCCGCGGAGTCGTCGGCCAGCTCGGGCCCCGGTGCCGGGCCGACCAGCTCGGGCCCCGCTGCTGGACCGGCCAGCCAGGCGCGGTGGAGCCGGAGGACCTCGGCGACGGTGGGTTCGTCGAGCGACCGGCCGGCGGCCGCGAGCGC
>CAYMBB010000072.1:0-1479 GCA_964388515.1 uncultured Anaerolineaceae bacterium | reverse complement strand
GGAGGACCTCGGCGACGGTGGGTTCGTCGAGCGACCGGCCGGCGGCCGCGAGCGCGGCGGCGATCCAGCCGGCCTCGAGCTCCAGCTCACCTTCGGCGACCTCGTCTTCATGGCGCCGGAAGTCGGCCAGCACGAGCCAGGTCAGCCCGGCCCCGGCGACGACCCCAACGAGGAGGAGCCACCAGTCGAATCCGGCGATCATGGCTGACGCTCGGGGGCGGGGGCGCGGCCGGGGGCGCGGGCGAGGTCCAGGGCGCGGGCGAGGTCCAGGACGTGGGCGAGGTCCAGAGTAGGGGCAGACGGGCGCATCGGAGCCAGTATAGGCAGCGGCCCGCCGCCGCGATCGCCTGAGCCGGGCTACACTCAGCCGGCCATGCTCGACTTCACGCCCTCCTCGATCGCCGTTCAGATCGGCCCGATCTCCGTCTTCTGGTACGGGATCGCCTACGCGCTCGGGCTTGCCCTGGCGGCGTGGGTGATCGCCCGGGAGGCGCGCCGCCGTGGCCTCGCCGTCGACGAGCTGCCGAACGGGATGATCGTCGTCGCGGTCGCGGCCGTGCTCGGCGGCCGAGCCTACCACGTGATCGACCAGTGGCAGCTCTACCGCGACGACCCGTTGAAGATCATTCTGCCGCCGTACAGCGGTCTCGGGGCCTACGGTGGGATCATCGTCGGCACGATCGTCGGCATCCTCTACATCCGCTGGAAGCGCCAGCCGGTCCTGGCCTGGGCGGACGCGATCGCGCCCGGGCTGTTCGCCATGCAGGCGGTCGCGCGCTGGGGCAACTTCTTCAACCAGGAGCTGTACGGGCCCCCGACCACGCTGCCCTCGGGGATCCCGATCGACTGCGCTCACCGGATCCCGGCCTACCCGTGCGACGCCTTCCCGTTCGAGCTGACCCGCTTCCAGCCGCTCTTCCTGTACGAATCGCTCTCCGGGCTGCTCGGCATGCTCGCCCTGGTCTGGCTCGGCCGCCGCCTGACCGGTCGGCTACGGCCGGGCGACCTGCTGCTCGTCTTCTTCATCTGGTATGCCTCGGTCCGCTTCGCGCTCGAGACGCTCCGTCAGGACAACTGGACCTTCTTCGGCATCCCGACCGCCCAGATCGTGTCGGCCGCGTTCATCGTCGGCTCGATCGCCGTCCTGGCCTACCGACACCGGGCGGGGGCGACCGACCAGCCGACGACCGACCAGCCGACGACCGAGCAGCCGACGACCGACCCGGCCGGTGGGCCGCCCGCGCTGACCGCCGCCCAGCCCCCCGCCGCCGAGCCCCCCGCCGCCGACCCCTCCGCCGCCGACCCGACGCCGGCCCACTGACCCCCGCGGCCTATACCAGGCGCACGGAGACAGCGCACCCGAACCTCGAGCTGATCGGCCTGACCCCGCGCGTCCCACTCGGCAGCGTACCCCCCCACCCCGCCCCACCCCGGCCCCAACACCTCCTTCCTGCTCACCCCGGAGACGTCAGACCGGGC
>CAYMBB010000071.1:7571-9902 GCA_964388515.1 uncultured Anaerolineaceae bacterium | reverse complement strand
AGGGCGAGTGTTCCCGGGAGGATGGCCGGGGCGAGGTCGGGGTCGCCGCCGGGAAGGTAGACGAGATCGGCGCCGGCGAGCAGGCCGGCCCAGCGGGCCGCCCCCGCCGACTCCCGATCGACGATCGGCGCGGTGTCGAAGCGGACCGCCTGCCCGGTCGGCGCCTCGATCCGGCGGAACGCCTCCTCGGCCGTCGCGACGGCGAGGTCGGGGCGCTGCCGGGCGGCGGCCGCGGGAACGACGACGATCCGGATCGCCGCCGGGTCGCCGCCGTCGACGGGGGCGGGGAGGCAGCCTCGCGCCCGTTCGGTCGCGGCGGGACGGGCGGCCGCCAGGAGCGCCCGGAGGAACGGCTCGTCCCCGGGCAGGAACTCGCCCCCGCCATGGAGCGCGAGCGGCCCGGTCACGACCGGTCGGGCGCCTGCTCGTCGCCCGGGCCGGCACCGGGTGGTCTCGCCCGCCCCGTCCCGGGCGCGTGCTCGGCTGGCGGAGGCGTCTCGACGGTGCCGGTGGGCGGGGGCAGGCTGCGTGTCGCCGGGCGGCTGACGATCGGCGACGAGGCTCGCCCGGAGCGACCGAAGAGGCGCGCCAGCCCGGCCCGGGCCGTGACGAACGGCGCGATGTAGACGACGACGAGGATCGGGATCAGGAAGCGCGCCGGTGCCCGCAGCTCGGCCACGACCAGGGCGAGGGTAACGAGCCCGAGGTAGTAGAGCGCCAGTGCCCGGGGCGACCAGCCGGCCAGGTACAGGCGTCGGGTCGGGATGAGCGCGAGGAGGCCGATCGCACCGAGCAGGACGAGAAGGGTGAGCGAGAGCACGGGTCGATGATACGGCCGGCTCGGCTCCGGAGGCGTCCTCGTTGCTGCGGCGCCTCCGGCACGGCGGTGGGCAGTGGGTACGTCAGGCCGTGGGCGCGAATTTGACGCTGGGTGGCCCTGGCGCCTATCATGACCAGTCGCGGGGTGGAGCAGCGGCAGCTCGTCGGGCTCATAACCCGAAGGTCGGCGGTTCGAATCCGCCCCCCGCAACCAGATCGACCTCGACGACGGCACCGGACCACCGGTGCCGTTGCTGATTCCCGGGCCCCTGCCCGCGGCTGGTCCGGCCCCCGACCGGCCCTCTCCGCAGCCGGTCCTGCCCGCAGCCGGCCTGGCCCGTCCCGGGCTACTCCCAGCGGAACGTCCGAGCCGCGACCGCCGACGCCCCGAGCCCCCAGGCGGCAAGGAGGGCGAGCGCCCCGCCCGCCTCGCCCGGCTGGCTGCCGAGGCCGATCCTGAGCGTGTCGGAGAGCGCGCTGGCGGGCAGGATCCGGGCCAGCGCCTCGAGCGCTGCCGGCAGGTGGTCGAGGGGCAGGATGATCCCGCCCAGGAGGAGGAGGGCGAGGAAGAGGGCGTTCGCACCGGCCAGCGTCGCCTCCGCCCGGAGCGCGCCGGCCATCGCCAGGCCGATCCCGGCGAAGGCGAGCGTGCCGAGCAGGATCGCGACCAGGGCGAGGGCGAGGTTCGCGCCGGGCCCGGGCGTCCAGCCGAAGCCGAGCACCCCGATCGCGACGAGCAGTGTCACCTGGAGCGTCTCGACGACCAGGACGGCGAGCATCTTCGCCGCGATCAGGCCCGCCCGAGGCAGGGGCGAGCCGCCCAGCCGCTTCAGGACGCCGTACGAGCGCTCGTAGGCGGTCGCGATCCCGAGGTTGACGAGGCTGGTCGAGATGACCGCCAGGGCGAGGACGCCGGGCAGGAGGAAGTCGACCGGCCGGTCTGTGCCCACGCTGAGGACCGGCACCGAGGCGAAGAAGGCGAGCATGACGACCGGGATGACGAGGGTCACGAGCAGGTTCTCGCCGCGCCGCGCGGTGAGGCGGAGCTCCATCGCCGCCTGGGCGAGCGTGGCCCGCCAGGCCGGGGCTGCCCGCGACGGGCGCCGCGCCGGGCGGGGCGAGGCGCTCACGCGACCACCTCCCGCTCGCGAGCGGCGTCGACCGCCCCGTCGGCCCCTCCGGCCCCTCCGGCCTCTCCCGCCTCGCCGGTCAGCTCGAGGTAGCGCTCCTCGAGCGTGCCGCCCTCGGTCCGGACCTCGACCAGGAGCCGATCGTGGGCGGCGCACCATTCGGCCAGGCGGGCGATCGTCGCCGGCGAGGGTGCCAGGCCGCCGATCCGGTACGCGCCGGGCCGCTCGCCGTCCAGGATCGACACTCGCGAGCCGGGACCGCCGGCGTTGACCGTCACGGTCCCGCCACCGGGACCGCCCGCGAGGGCCGCGGAAAGGCTGGCGCGTTCCTCGTCGCCCAGCGGCGCCGTGACCCGGAACCGAATCGCCGGCAGCCCGCCGG
>CAYMBB010000071.1:5484-7471 GCA_964388515.1 uncultured Anaerolineaceae bacterium | reverse complement strand
TCCTCGTCGCCCAGCGGCGCCGTGACCCGGAACCGAATCGCCGGCAGCCCGCCGGCGGTCAGCTCGGCCGGTGAGCCGAGGGCGACGAGCCGCCCCCGATCGATGATCGCGATCCGGTCGGCCAGGCGCTCGACGTCGGCCAGCTCGTGGGTCGTCAGGAGGATGGTCGTCCCATCGGCCCGCAGCTCGGCGATCAGCGATCTCGTCGCCGCCTTGGCGGCCGGGTCCATACCCGCCGTCGGTTCGTCGAGGATGACCAGCTCGGGCCGCCCGACGAGGGCGAGGGCGAGGCCGAGGCGCTGCTTCTGGCCGCCGGAGAGGACCTTGAAGCGGGTCCGGGCCGCGTCGGCCAGCCCGACCAGCGAGAGCAGCTCGTCCGGGTCGCGGGGGTCCTCGTAGAAGCGGGCGAAGAGGGCGAGGACCTCGCGCGGCCGTGCCTGCGGGTAGATCCCGCCGCCGCCCTGGAGCATCAGCCCGATCCGGGCCCGGAGTGCGGCGGCGTCGCGGCCCGGATCGAGCCCGAGGACGCGCACCTCGCCCTCGTCGGCGCGCCGGTAGCCCTCGAGGATCTCGACCGTCGTCGTCTTGCCCGCGCCGTTCGGCCCGAGGAGGGCGAACAGCTCGCCGGGAGCGACCTCGAGCTCGAGGCGGTCGACCACCGGGCGGCCGTCGTAGCGCTTGACGAGGCCCCGGACCGAGACCGCGGCCGCGCTCGGTCTGGCGCTCACTTCAGGATCGTGGCCAGGAGCCGCTCGAGCTCGGCCCGATCACGCACCTCGCCGATCTGGCGCTCGCGGACGACCCCGGACCGGTCGATGAAGTAGGTCTGGGGCGGGGCCACGACCTTCCAGGCCGTGGCCGCCGCCCCGTCCGGGTCGGTGACCGTCGGCCAGCCTGCCCCCTGCGAGGCGACGAACGCCGCCGCCGCGCCTGGTTCGTCCTTGAACAGGACGCCGACGATCGCCAGGCCGTCGGCCTCGTGCGCGGCGAGCGCCTGCTTGAGGAGCGGGAACTCGTCCTTGCACGGTCCGCACCACGAGGCCCAGAAGTTCAGGATCACCGGGCGGCCGCGGTAGTCGGCGAGGCTGAGCGGGGAGCCGTCGAGGGCGGTCCCCGCGAGGGCCGGCGCGGGCTCGCCGACACGGACCGCGGCGAGCTCGCTGGCCACGGGCGGCTGGGCGATCCGGGCCACGAGCTGGACGGCAGCCGTGGTCGCGACCGCGAGGCCGAGGGCGAGCACGATGAGGCGGCGTGAACGAGGCGTCGGGGCGACCTTCGGTTACTTGGCGGTCAGGGTGCCGGTCATGTTCGGGTGGACGGTGCAGGCAAAGCCGTACGTGCCCGCCTCGAGGGCAGGCACCTGGTAGACGCGGGTCGCGACGCCGTTGAAGATCTCGCCCTTCCAGACCTCGGGCCCGGTCGGCGTATCGCGATGGATCGCCACGTTGTGGGGCACGCCGGCATCCTCGTTGACGAACGCGATCGTGAACGGCTTGCCGGCGGGGACCGAGACGTCGCTGACGTCGAAGGCGATGTTCCGGGCGACGATCGTCACGTCGGCCGCCGGGACCGGCGACTCCGCGGCCGGCGAACCCCCGGGTGCGGGCGAACCCCCGGGTGCGGCCGAGCTGCCGGGCGCGGGTGAGCCAGTCGGAGCTCCGGCGCCGCCCTGACCGCTCGCTGGTGGGATCACCCCGACCGTGAGCGAGACGGCGACCACGAGCAGGACGACGAACGTGACCAGCGTGCCGATCGGGTAGCGGGGGGCCGGCTGGGCGGGGAGGTGGCCGGTCTCGTCGGCCGCCTCGGCGGCGTGGTACTCGGCCCCCGCGTCGCGCAGCCAGCCGACGAGGGCGACGACGAGCATCGCCAGCCCGGCCACGAGCAGGGCCGGTCCGAAGACGAGGCCGAGGAACAGGACGGCCGCCGCGATCGCGACGAGGAGCGGGCGGAACGACGGCCCGGGCATGTGGACGCCGGGCGGAGG
>CAYMBB010000071.1:0-5384 GCA_964388515.1 uncultured Anaerolineaceae bacterium | reverse complement strand
GGCCCGGGCATGTGGGCCGTCGCCGGTGGCCGGGGCGCGATCCGCCCGGGGCCGCGGCGGCGTGGACCGGCCGCCGCGTAGCGGACCGCGAGCCAGACGAGAAAGACGACGACGAGCGCCGCCAGCCCGACCGGGATGAGTGCAACGAGGGCACCCCAGTCGGGGATGACGAGCTTCGAGCTGAGGTCGATGACCGCGTTCCAGGCGTCCTGGACCGCCTTCCAGACGGCGTCCATCAGGTCGAGAAGCGGCCGCGGCCCGGCGTGCTCACCTGCCGGTCAGGATCCACGCGGCGAGCCGGCAAGCAGGACATACGACATCACCCCCATCCCGATCGAGAGCGCGCCGAGGGTCGTCGTTCCCACCGGGTCGTGGCTGACCAGTCCGTAGGCGACGGCGATCAGGGCGAAGAGGAGGCTGATCGCGAGCGCGTAGCGCGGGTTCACCAGGTCCTCCTAGTTCCCGGGGAGGAGATAGAGGGTCGAGAAGAGGGCGACCCAGACGACGTCGACGAAGTGCCAGTAGAGCGACGTCGCCTCGACGGCGTCGTGGTGACGAGCCGAGAACTGGCCGGCCATGCCCCGGTAGAGGATGACGCTGAGCATGATCACTCCGCCCAGGACGTGGGCGCCGTGGAAGCCGGTCAGGGTGTAGTACGTGGTGCCGAACGTGCCGGCGTCGAGGCGTACTCCCTCGCTGTAGAGGATGAGGTAGTCCATCGCCTGCATCACCAGGAAGGTGATGCCCAGGACGAGGGTGACCGCGATCGCCCGGTTCAGCCCGGTCCGATCGCCCCGCCGGATCGCCCACACGCCGAGCTGGACGGTGAACGAGCTCGAGATGAGCAGCACGGTCGCCGGGCCGACGAGGGGCAGGATCTGGAGCTTGTCCTGGAACTCGAGCGGTGGCCAGGCCGGCGCGGCCGCACGCACGTTGAAGTAGGCGGCGAACAGGCCGGCGAAGAACATGATCTCCGAGGTGATGAACAGCAGCATCCCGAGAATCGGGTTGCTGATCCCTCCCCGGGCCTCGCTCTTCCCGTGGCCGGCGGTCGTCAGTGCGGTCGTCTGGGAACTCACCGTCATCGTCCTCGAGCTCAGTGGCCGCTGCCGGCGGCGGTGGCGTGGCGCTGATCGAAGAGCGGGCGCTCGCTCCGGATCTCGGGCAGGTGATCGAAGTTGTAGGGCGGCGGGGGCGAGGAGGTCGCCCACTCGAGCGTGTTCGCCTCCCAGGGATCGTCACCGGCCAGCTCGCCGCTGCGCAGCGAGATGAACACGTTCCACAGGAACGGCAGGATCGCAACAGCGATCAGGAAGCTGCCGATCGTGGCCGCCAGGTTCAGGTCGTTCCAGCCGGCGGTCGAGCTGTAGTCGGCGATCCGACGGGGCATGCCGGAGATGCCCAGGATGTGCATCGGGAAGAAGGTCAGGTTGAACCCGATCAGCATGATCACGAACTGGACCTTGCCCAGCGTCTCGTTCAGCCGGCGACCGAACATCTTCGGGAACCAGTAGTAGATCCCCGCGAAGACGCCGAAGACCGACCCGCCGAAGAGCACGTAGTGGATGTGCGCGACGACCCAGTACGTGTCGTGGAGGGCGAAGTCGACCGGCACCGAGGCGCTGAACGCGCCGTTGATCCCGCCGACCAGGAACATGGACAGGAACCCGAGGGCGTACAGGAGCGGGGTCGAGAAGGTCAGCTGACCGCGCCACATCGTGGCGATCCAGTTGAACATCTTCACCCCGGTCGGGACCGCGATCAGGAACGTCATCAGGCTGAAGAAGGGCAGGTAGACCGAGCCGGTCGTGAACATGTGGTGGGCCCACACGCTGAAGCCGAGAGCGCCGATGCCCGACGTGGCAAAGACGAACGCCTTGTAGCCGAAGAGCGGCTTGCGGCTGAAGACCGGCAGTACCTCGCTGATGATCCCCATCGCCGGCAGGATCATGATGTACACGGCCGGGTGCGAGTAGAACCAGAAGACGTTCTGCCAGAGGATCGCGTTGCCGCCGGTCGCCGGGTCGAAGAAGTGACCGCCGTAGTTGCGGTCGATGAAGAGCATGATCAGCCCGCTGGTCAGGACCGGCGTGGCCATCAGGACCAGGACGCTCGTGACCAGGATCGTCCAGACCAGGATCGGAAGCCGGAACATCGTCATCCCGGGGGCGCGCATCTTGAAGATCGTGACCAGGAAGTTCACCGCGCCCAGGATCGAGCTCGTGCCGATCAGGGTGACGGCCAGGATCCACAGGTCCATCCCCATCCCGGAGTACTTCTCCTGGGCGAGCGGTGAGTACGACGTCCAGCCGGCCGCCGCCGTCCCGCCCGTGACCAGGAAGCCACCCATCATCAGGATGCCCGCCAGGGGGAGCATCCAGAAGCTGAGCGCGTTGATCCGGGGGAAGGCCATGTCCGGCGCCCCGATCATCAGCGGTACGACGTAGTTGCCGAAGCCGGCCAGGATCGGGATGACGAACAGGAAGAGCATCAACGAGGCGTGCATCGTGAAGAGCTGGTTGTAGACCTCTTCCTTGAAGAACTGGATCCCCGGCTGGGCCAGTTCCGTGCGCACCGCCAGCGCCAGCAGCCCCCCGATCAGGAAGAAGACGAACGAGTTCACCAGGTACATGATCCCGATCTTCTTGTGATCGGTCGTCGTCAGCCACTCGTACAGCCCCGTCCGGTACGTCGTGGCCGCGGGCGTCAGCGCGGTGGTCGCCATCGGTGCTCCTTACTGGACCGTGAGCGTGCCGGTCATGTTCGGGTGGACCTTGCACGAGAAGAGGTACGTCCCCGGCTTCAGGGCCGGCACCGGGTAGAGCCGGCTGTCGACCCCATTGAAGATCTCGCCGTCGAAGAGGGGCGGATCGCTGATCGAGGTCCCGTCGTGGATGACGATGTTGTGGGGAACCCCGGCGTCGTTGTTCTGGAACTTGATCGTGAACGGGGTGTTGGCCGGGGCGGTGATCGTGGTCTGGTCGAAGGCGATGTTCGTGGCCGAGACCTCGATCTCCGCCTGGGCTGGTGCACCGCCGGCCGACGGGGCCGCGGAGGCTCCGCCCGGGGCGGCGCTGGCCGCCGGCGCCGGCGCCGGCGTCGCCTTGGCGTTCGCGATCTGCGTCTGCAGCCAGGCCTCGAAGTCGGCTGGGGCGAGCGCCTTGACCGAGAAGCGCATCGCGTCGTGGTACGCGCCACACAGCTCGGCGCACTGGCCGTTGAACGTCTGCCCGGCGTCCGAGGCCTCGACCTTGAAGTCGAAGACGTTCTCCTTGCCGGGCACGACGTCGCGCTTGAAGAGGAACTGCGGCACGTAGAAGGCGTGGATGACGTCGGGGCTGCGGAGCGAGAGCCGGACCGTCTCGCCGGCCGGGACGTACATCTCGGGCGCGAGCTGCGTGAACAGGACCTGGCTGCCGTCGGGCGAGAGGTACTCGAACGTCCACTGGAAGCGGGCCGCCACGGCCCGGATCTGGACGACCTTCGGGTCGCTCGAGCGCCCGTCGACGGTGTTCAGGGTCTGCCAGGAAACGACGAACAGGAAGGCGACGATCAGGGTCGGGATCACCGTCCAGATCAGCTCGACGAGGTTGTTGCCGTGGATCTGCGGCGGCAGCTCGGTGTCGGTCGGCTTGCGCCGGTAGCGCACGACCGCGTAGATGATCAGCCCTTCGACGAGGACGAAGATCGCGACCGCGATCGCGAACACGATGTCGTACAGGTTGCGGGTCGAGGCACCCTGCTCGGTGACGGCACGGGGCGGGTAGAGCGGGTCGAGCGCCTGGCATCCGGCGACGAACGCGGCGACCAGCAGGAGGGCGAGGGCGGGCGCGAAGCGCGGCAGCCTGACCCTTGGCATCGGCATCGGTGTCCTCGACTGGTGCCCCGCGGTCGTCCTCTCCGGGCGGAGGCGACGGCAGCGGGCGGAAAACAACGAGTTCGGCCGGGGGCGCGGGCCGAAACGCGGCCCATCATACCCGAGCCGGCCCGGGGCGCGCATCGGGGACGTCCGGGACGGATCGAGCTCCGGCCCGGATGTCAAGTGCCGGGCGGGGCAATTCGTGGCACGATTGACCCGGTCCCGATGATTGACCCGGCCCCGATGACACCCAGTCTTCTGTGCTCGACTCGAGCTGCCGGCCGCGCGCTCGTCCGCCTGGTTGCCCTGGCGACGTCGCTCGGCGCCTGGCTCGCGGCGGCTGTCCCGGCGTTCGCCCATGGCGACCTCGCACCGCCCGAGCCGAGCGCCTGGTCGTTCCTCGTCGACTGGTCGTTCCAGCCGCTCCTGCAGGTCCCCCTCCTGCTGACGGCCGCCCTCTACCTCGAGGGTGTCCGCCGGGTGGCCCGGGATCACCCGGCCAGCCCGGTTCCCAAGCGCCGGGTGGTGGCCTTCATCGCCGGGCTGGTGGCGATCGAGATCGCCCTCCAGTCGGGGGTCGAGGCGTACGACACGACGCTCTTCTCGGTCCACATGGTCCAGCACGTCCTGCTGACGCTCGTCGCCGCACCGCTGCTCGTCCTCGGTGCCCCGATCACGCTGCTCCTTCGGGTCATCAGCCATGAGCAGCGCCGGCGGTACGTCCTGCCCGTCCTCCACAGCCGGATCGTCCGTCTGCTCACCCATCCGGTCGTGGCCTGGCTCGTCTTCTCGGCGGTCATGTGGGGCACCCATTTCTCCCCGCTCTTCGATCGCTCGCTCGAGGATCCGCTCGTGCACGACGTCGAGCACCTGCTGTACCTCTCCTCGGCGCTCCTCTTCTGGTGGCCGGGGATCGGGTCGGACCCCGGCCCGTGGCGGATGGCCCATCCCGCCCGAATCCTCTACCTCTTCCTCCAGATGCCCCAGAACACGTTCCTGGCCCTCGCGATCTTCAGCGCGGGCGCCCCGCTCTACCCCCACTACGCAACCGTGGCACGAGCCTGGGGCCCGTCGGTCCTGGCCGACCAGCAGGGCGCCGGGGCGATCATGTGGGTCGCCGGCGACCTCGCCTTCCTGGCCGCGATGCTCGGCGTCGTGGTCGCCTGGATGGGTGACGAGGAGCGCCGCGAGGGTCGCCGGGCGGCGAGGGTCGACGCCGCCCGGGCCGCGATCCGGGCCCGCGAGATCGAGCTCGCCGAGCGGCTGGCGGGCGACGGTCAGGCGGGTCGCGGCCTCGAGAGGTAGTCGAGGTAGCGCTCCGGGTCGACGTTGCCGCCGCTGACGACCGCCACGACCGGACCGCCGGCGTCGGTGATGCCGGCCTCGGCCGCCCGGTAACGGAGGGCCGCGATCGAGAGCGCCCCCGACGGCTCGACGACGAGCCGGCTCTCCTCGGCCGCGAGGCGGACGGCGGCCACGATCTCGTCTTTACCGACGGTGACGATCTCGTCGAGCAGGGCGGCGA
>CAYMBB010000070.1:6377-9915 GCA_964388515.1 uncultured Anaerolineaceae bacterium | reverse complement strand
GAGATCATCGGCGAGGCGGCGATGGCGGTCGACGGCCGGTCGATCAACTTCTAGGATCGACGATGACGACGGGGGAGGCAGGCCGACGATGACGACGGGGGACCGACGATGACAACCACCGAGCACCTCGGCGCGTCGGTCGGGCTAAGCGACGACCAGCTGCTGGCGATGTACCGGCTGGTCGCCCTCGCCCGGGCGATCGACGAGCGGATGTGGATCCTCAACCGGGCCGGCCGCGTCCCGTTCGTGATCAGCGGCCAGGGCCACGAGGGCGCCCAGGTCGGGATCGTCTCGGCGCTGCGGCGCGGCCACGACTGGATGGCCCCGTACTACCGCTCGGTGGCCGCCGTCCTGACCTTCGGGATGTCGCCGCGCGAGATCATGCTCGCCCAGTACGCGAAGGCGAACGACCCCTCGTCGGGCGGTCGCCAGATGCCCGGTCACTACGGTGGTGCGGCGTACAACATCCTCTCCTCGTCCTCGCCGGTGGCGACGCAGATCCTCCACGCCGCCGGGATCGCCCTGGCGGCGCAGATCCGGGGCACCGGCCAGGTGGCGATCACGTTCATGGGCGAGGGGTCGAGCAACCAGGGCGACGTCCACGAGGGCCTGAACTTCGTGGCGATCCACCGCCTGCCGATGATCCTCGTGGTCGAGAACAACGGCTACTCGATCAGCGTGCCGTCGGTCAAGGAGCTCGCCCTGCCCGATGTCGCGGCCCGCGCCGCCGGCTACGGGATCCCGGGCGTGATCGTCGACGGGGCCGACGTCCTGGGCGCCTACCGCGCCGCGCGCGAGGCGGTCGAGCGGGCCCGCACGGGCGGCGGCCCGACGCTCATCGAGGCGAAGGTGACGCGCCTCACTCCGCACTCGTCGGACGACCAGCAGACGAAGTACCGCACGGCCGAGGAGCTCGCCGCGGAGCGGGCGCGCGACCCGCTGCCGCGCTTCCGCCAGCAGCTCGCGTCGGCCGGCATCCTCACCCCGGAGATCGAGGCCCGCCTGGCGGCCGAGATCGCCGAGCTGGTGGAGGACGCGACGAGCTACGCCGAGGCCCAGCCGGACCCGGACCCGGCCAGCGCGACCTGGTACGTCTACGCGGAGGACCGCCCGCCTGAGGCGGGGGTCGCGGGCGGCGCCGCGGCGGGTGGTGCCGCCGCCGGGGACGCGCCGGGCGCCGCGGCCGGCGGAGGTATCGCCTGATGGCCGTCCGGACCTTCCTCGAGGCGATCCGCGACACGCTCGGCGAGGAGATGCGCCGGGACCCATCGGTCATCGTCCTGGGCGAGGACGTCGGCGTGAAGGGCGGCGTCTTCCTCGTCACCGACGGCCTCTACGCCGAGTTCGGCGAGACGCGGGTGATCGACACCCCGCTCACCGAGTCGATGATCGTGGGGACCTCGATCGGGGCGGCCGCGAACGGGCTGCGCCCGGTGGCCGAGATCCAGTTCGCCGACTTCATCTTCCCGGCCTTCAACCAGATCGTGTCCGAGGCGGCCCGGATGCGCTACCGCTCGAACAACGCGTTCGGCTGTCCGATCACGATCCGTGCCCCGTACGGCGGCGGCGTCCACGGCGCGCTCTATCACAGCCAGTCGGTCGAGGCCTTCTTCACCCACGTCCCGGGGCTGAAGGTGGTCGTCCCCTCGACCCCGTACGACGCGAAGGGCCTGCTCCGCTCGGCGATCCGCGACGACGACCCGGTCCTGTTCTTCGAGCACAAGAAGATGTACCGCAGCGTCCGGGGCGACGTGCCGGACGGGGAGTACACGGTGCCGATCGGGCGGGCGGCGGTGACCAGGGTCGGGACCCGGGTGACGGTCGTGGCCTACGGGCTGATGGCCCACTACGCGCTCGAGGCCGCCGAGCGGGTGGCCGAGGAGGGGATCAGCGTCGAGGTCGTCGACCTGCGCACCCTCCGGCCACTCGACCGGGAGACGCTCCTGGGCTCGGTCCGCAAGACCGGCAAGTGCCTCGTCGTCTACGAGGACAACCGGTTCGGCGGCTACGGGGCCGAGATCGCCGCGATCGTGGCCGAGGAGGCCTTCGACTACCTCGACGGTCCGGTCATGCGCGTCGCCGGTCCGGACGTCCCGGGCGTCCCGTACAACCACGTCCTCGAGGACTGGTTCATGGTGAACCCCGAGAAGATCGCCGAGGGGATCCGGGCCCTGGCGGCCTACTGAACGCGGGTCGCCATCCGCCCCCGATCACGCCCAGATGACGAAGGTGAAGACCTTCTGGCCGTTCCCCAGGTCGAGCGCGTAGAGGGCCGTCCGGCCGTCCTTCGTCCGCTCGACGGGCTGGCCCCAGGCCTCGTCCTCGACGCCGGCGCCGCCGCGGCCGCCCTTGCCGGGCGCGGTGGCGAGTGCCGTGGTCGTGCTGTCGAGATGCGTGTAGATCGTCACGAGCTCGTCGTAGTCGTGCTGGTTCGGGTGCTCGTTGCTGGGCGGTCCGCTCGGGTTGCTGGTGTAGTCCATGCACGTCCCGAGGTTCGGGTTGTCGAAGGTCGTGTCCTGGTGGTCCAGCCCGAGTGTGTGCCCGACCTCCTGGCACATCACCATCTCCCGCCAGGCGGGGCTGTTGTAGGTCGAGGTGTTGAAGTACGTGTCGTTGACCTTGACCGTGCCCTGGGTGATGTGCAGGCCGTTCACCCAGATCTGGGCCACGCCGAGCCAGCCGGTGTTGCCGTAGGTCGCGTTGCAGACCTCCACCCGGCCGGTCGTGGGTCGGCAGTTCCTCGGCTTGGCCGCGCCGGCGACGATCGTCGTGTCCAGGACGGCGGAGACGCTCCAGTCGCTCGACGTCGTGCCGAGGTAGGCGTCCCAGGCGGTGTTCACGTTGTCGCTGAGCTTGAGGGTGAACGGGTTGGCCGTCCGGGCCCAGTGGTAGCCGCCCCACGAATGGGTGGCCGCGGCCGCGCTCGGGAAGGCGACCGCGAGGGCGAGCGACGCGACCAGGACGAGGCCGCGCGGTGATCGTCGGGACATCAGATGGTTCCCCTTCCACGGTTTCCGAGCTGATCGGATGCTCCACAGTATCCGCCCGGGCGCAAGCCCCCGGCCCCGCGCGTGACCCGATCCGGTGCGCTGGTCGTCATCCTCCGGGTCGCCGCCCGTGGCGCGCAGCCGTAGCGCCGCCTTCGGGGGAGGTGACGGGGCCCGATGGCTGGCCGAACCACGCCCGCGGCCCCACCGGCTCACCGCCATGGCGTCGGGGCCGTTTCGGGTACCCTGTCGGGGTGCGCCGTCGCGACGGATTGCCCAGCGCCCCGAGCCTCGGAGGAGGAACTGACCTGTGGCCAAGGTGACGATGCCCCAGCTCGGCGAGAGCGTCGCCGAGGGGACCATCGGCAAGTGGCTGAAGAAGCCCGGCGACCCGGTCGCCAAGTACGAACCGCTCGTCGAGGTGATCACGGACAAGGTGAATGCCGAGGTTCCCTCGCCGTATGCCGGCATCCTGCGCGAGATCCTCGTGGAGGAGGGCGCCACGGTCCCGAACAACGCCGAGATCGCGGTGATCGAGACGACCGAGGAGG
>CAYMBB010000070.1:0-6277 GCA_964388515.1 uncultured Anaerolineaceae bacterium | reverse complement strand
GGCGCCACGGTCCCGAACAACGCCGAGATCGCGGTGATCGAGACGACCGAGGAGGTCGGGGCGACGACGGCCTCGAGTGCGGGTGCGGCTCCGGCCGCCGAGGCGGGCGCTCCGACAGCTGCCGCTCCGAAAGCCCCGGCTGCGACGCCCGGGCCGGCCGCCGCGGCGCCCACCCCTGCTGCGGCCAGCGTACCCGCCATGCCCGCCTCACCGCCCGTTCCCTCGGCCCAGGCCCCCGCCGCCGCGCCTCCGCCGCCGGCCGCCGGCCCGGCCTTTGGTCCGGCCGGCTCCGACGAGCGCGGCCCGGAGGAGATGGCCGGCCCTGAGGCGCGGATGACTCCGGCCGTCCGGCGGCTCCTGCGCGAGCACGGCCTGACCGCGGCCCAGATCGTGGGCACCGGTCTGGGCGGCCGAATCACCCGCGAGGACGTCATCAACTACGTCGAGAGCGCCCGGACCGGTCAGTCGGTCGGAGGCCAGGCGGTCGGTCGGACCTCCGCCCCCGCCGCCCCGGCCGCGGCCGCCACAGCCCCGGCCCCGGCCGTGCCCGCGGCCCCGGCCCCCGCGGCCGCGGCCCACCCGGCCCCCGCCGGCGAGCGGATCGAGTTCCCGCCCGGCGCCGACGAGGTCCTCGTCCCGCTGACCCAGATGCGCAAGGGGATCGCGGCCCAGATGACCCGCGCCCTGGCCGTGCCCCACGCCTATGTCCAGCTCGAGGTCGACGCCACGAACCTCGTCCGGCTGCGCGAGTCGCTCAAGCGCGACTACCAGGCGCGCGAGGGAGTCTCGCTGAGTTACGTCCCGTTCGTGGTCAAGGCGGCCGTCGAGGCGCTCCGGCGCCACCCGACGTTCAACGCCCACTGGACCGAGCAGGGCCTGCTGGCCAAGCGCCGGATCAACGTCGGGGTGGCGGTCGCGGTCGAGGGCGGGCTGGTCGTGCCCGTCATCCGCGACGTCGACCAGCTCTCGATCAACGGGCTGAACCACGCGATCGCGGACGTTTCCGCCCGCGCCCGGGCGAACAAGTTCCGGGTCGACGACTTTGGCGGCAGCACGTTCACCGTCGACAACACCGGCTGGCTCGGCTCGAACATGACGATGCCGATCATCAACGTCCCCGAGGTCGCGATCATGACCATGGAGGAGATCCGCAAGCGCCCGGTCGTGATCGAGACGCCCGACGGTGACGTGATCGCGATCCGGCCGATCATGAACATGGTCCTCGCGATCGACCACCGGGCGAACGACGGTGCCTGCGCGACCGCCTTCCTGCGCGACGTCCGGGCCTGGCTCGAGGCCGTCGGACCGGACACCGCGATCTTCTAGGGGTGCCCTTCGCCGCCGGATCCGGGGCGCGCCGCCCGGTTGGCCCGGTCGGCCCGACCACCGCGATCCGGCCGGTCCGACCGGCCCACCCGGCCCGGGTCCTCCTCGCGGCCGCCGCCCTGGTCCTGGCCCTGGCGGGCTGCCAGGCGCAGCTCGACGCGGCGATCGAGCCGGGCGACACGCAGGTGCTCGTCGGACGGGGACCGGGCGGACTGACCGTCGAGGCCCCCGAGTGGCGCCCACCCGAGACGATCGCCTGGCTCTGCTCGGCGCCGCCGCCGAAGGTGTTCGAGGCGCGCGGTGCCGTCGGCGCGATCCCGGTGCCACCCGACTGCCGCGCGTACGGACCGTTCGAGAGCAGCCACGGCCTGGCCGCCGGCCTCGGCTTCGGCTCGCTCGACGCTGCCCGGCGCGCCCTGTTCGAGGCCGCGCCGGAGTGGCACCTGGTCCTCCTTGGGGTCCGCGACGGCGACGTCGACCGGGTCTTTCGGACGGTGGTCAGGGCGACCGCGATCGACCCCGCGATCACCCCCGGCCCGGGCAATCCTCCGTCTCCGGCGCCGAACCCGTCCGGCAGCGCGGCGCCCTGAGCGCGGGTACACTTCGGGCGATGGCCCGCGACCTGCCGATCTTCACCCCGCCCGGTGCCGCCGACGCGGCGCACGCTCATGCCCCGGCCCTCCCGCCGACGATCGCCATGGGCGGTGGCTCGTTCGCCGAACCGGCGGCCGACGGTTCGCGGCCGCTGCGCCGCCACCCGGACTGGATCAAGTCCCGGATGCCGTCGGGCGAGAACTACCACGAGCTCAAGCGCCTGCTCGGCGGCCTGGCCCTGAACACGGTCTGCGAGGAGGCGCGCTGCCCGAACATCGGCGAGTGCTGGGAACAGCGGACCGCGACGATCATGATCCTGGGCGATACCTGCACCCGGGCCTGCGGTTTCTGCGCGATCACGACCGGCCGGCCCACCTGGTTCGACGACGACGAGCCCCGTCGCGTGGCCGAGGCCGTGCGCCCGCTCGGCCTGGAGCACGTCGTCGTCACGAGCGTCGCCCGTGACGACCTGCCCGACGGTGGCGCAGGGATCTTCGCCGAGACGATCCGTCGCCTGCGCGAGGCGTGCCCGGGGATGGGCGTCGAGGTCCTGATTCCGGACTTCAACGGCCAGGCGGCCCCGCTGCGGACGGTCATGGAGGCCCGGCCGGACATCCTGAACCACAACGTCGAGACCGTCGAACGGCTCCAGAAGCCGGTCCGCAAGCGGGCCCGCTACGACCGATCGCTCGGCGTGCTCGAGCGGGCGAAGGCATACGCCGGCGAGCTCGGCGCGGCGGTCCACACGAAGAGCTCGATCATGGTCGGGCTGGGCGAGACGCGGGCGGAGCTGTCGCAGACGTTCCGCGACCTGCGCGCGGTCGACTGCGACATCCTGACCATCGGCCAGTACCTGCGCCCGACCCCCCAGCACCTGCCCCTCGTGCGCTACTACCACCCCGACGAGTTCGCCGAGATGAAGGCCGAGGCGCTCGCGCTCGGCTTCAGGCACGTCGAGTCGGGTCCCCTCGTGCGCTCGAGCTACCACGCCCGCGACCAGGTCCCGGGTGCCGAGCTGAAGCGGATCCGGCGCGCGGCCACGGTCGACGCCGACGGTCGGGTGATCCCCCAGGCGAGCTGAGGGCTCGAGGCCCCCTCGCTCCCGGCCGGGGCGTCGGCTATCCTGTCGTCGATGGCCCGTCAGCTCTCGCGCAAGAGACCGCTCGCCGAGCTGCACTGCCACCTTGGCGGTGCGGTGACCCCGGCGATCATGTGGGGGATCGCCCACGCCCAGGGGATCCGCCTGCCGACGAAGGACTACTGGGAGTTCCGGGACATGATCACGGTCTCGAACCGCCGGGCCCGGAGCTTCGACGGCTACCTCCAGCTCTTCCACTGGACCGAGCTGATCCAGTCCTCGCCGCTGGCCGTCGAGCGCGCCGTCTACGAGGTCGTCGGCGGCGCCTACCGCAAGAACAACATCACGACGATGGAACTGCGCTTCAACCCGATGAAGCGCAACCGGGGCGGCGAGCAGGACCTCGACCACATCATCGCCGCCGCGGCGCGCGGGATGGACCGGGCGACCCTCGAGTACCCGGTCAAGCCCGGCCTGATCTTCTGTCTCGACCGCGCCTTCCCCTACGAGCTGAACGAGATCATCGCCGAGAAGGCGATCGCCTGGCGCGACCGGGGGATCGTCGGAATCGACATCGCCGGTCCCGAGTCGGCGACGTTCCGGGTGGCCGACTACCGGCGCCTCTTCCGACGGGTGCGCCAGTTCGGCCTCGGGATCACCGTCCACACCGGCGAGGCCGGGCCGGTCGACGAGATCGCACGGGTGGTCGAGCTGCTCGAGCCGGACCGGATCGGCCACGGGGTCAAGGCGGCCTACGACCCGCGGGCGATGGCGATGATCCGCGAGCGGGGGATCGTGCTCGAGATCTGCCCGACCTCGAACCTGAACACGGGCGTCGTCTCCGGCTGGGAGGAGTTCCGCTGGATCTTCGACACCCTGCGCCGGAACGAGGTCCGGTTCACGATCAACACCGACGGCCCGGAGATGCTGAAGACGTACATCCGCGACGAGCTCGCCACGCTCGGGCGGCTGGGCATCCTCTCGCTCGAGGAGCAGGAGCAGGCGGCCGCGACCGCGCTCGCGGCCTCGTTCGTGCCGAACGTCTCGGACGTGCCGCTCCCCCGGCGCGAGCCGGCGCCGCGCGAGGTCGTCGAGCGCGAGGAGGCGTAGCGCGCCCGGGCCGGTTCGAGGTCCGGCCACGTCCCGCCGCGAGCGGGCTCAGGCGTCGAGCGGGCTGATCCGGTACGAGCAGCAGCGATCGCCGGCGACGATGTGGCTCTCGCGGACGACGTCGGCGCCGAGAACGTCCCGGAACAGCTCGAGCTCTGCCTGGCAGGCCGCCGGCAGGCCGGCCGCAACGCGGTAGATCGCGCAGTTGTGCTCGCGCAGGCGGATCGTCGAGCCTCCCTCGTCGAGCTCGGCCCGGCAGAGGTAGCCCTGCTCGTCCTGGAGCACGGCGAGCTCGCGGACCCGGTCGGCGAGCCGGGCGTCGGGCCCGAGGCGCTCGGCGAACCGGTCGCGGATCCGGTCGGCCAGCTGGCGCCGGCGGGCGGCGAACACGTCGCTGATCAGCTGCTCTCCGCCGACCGCCTCGAGCGCGCCCAGGAGGCCGACGACGAGGCCTTCGTAGTTCGTCGGGAAGAGGTCCTGGGCGACCGAGGTGATGTCATAGACGTGCCGTGGACGGCCGACCCCGTGGCGGACGGACTGGCGGGTGACGAGCTCGGACGCCTCGAGCGCCCGGAGCTGCTGCAGGACCCCGGTCCGGCTCGCACCGAGCGAAGCGGCGAGCTCGTCGGGAGAGGCCGGCCCGTCCTGGCG
Source organism: uncultured Anaerolineaceae bacterium (assembly GCA_964388515.1). Taxonomy (GTDB): domain Bacteria; phylum Chloroflexota; class Limnocylindria; order Limnocylindrales; family CSP1-4; genus JAKAHU01. The sequence goes on along the minus strand of CAYMBB010000070.1, from coordinate 1,518 downwards.
GAGGGCGGTCAGGATCAGGTGCCGCAGGAGCGACCCGTTGGCGGCGTGACCGGCCGGCTCGGTCTCGAAGCCGGCGCCAGGCTGGAGCCCGAGCGGCCCGTTCGGCAGGTGGCCGTTCGCCGGCTGCCCGTAGGCCCCGTGGCCGTTCGCCGGTTGTCCGTTCGGCAAATGGCCGTTCGAGCCCGCGACCGGCGACTCCGGTGGCGCGGGGCGGCTGGAGGACGATCGCTCGGCGGCCCGCATGGTCACCAGAGGCTAGCACCAGCCGGCCGAGGATGCAGGCGGCGGCGCCCCCCTGGCCGGCGGGGTCCCGTGCCCGGCGGGGTCCCGTGCCCGGCGGGGTCCCGCGGCAGGCGGGGTCCCGGGACGCCGGCCCTGGTGGTAGGCTGGCCCGGTGAACTTCGACCTGCCGCTCGAGCACGCGCTGCTCCGCGACACCGTCCGCGACTTCCTCGCCCGCGAGGTGGCCCCCGTCGTCGACGAGCACGAGCGGGCACGGCGCTTCCCGATCGAGATCGTCCGCCGCCTCGCTGAGCTGGGCTGGCTGGGCATCCCGATCCCCGAGGACGAAGGAGGCGCCGGGCTCGACACGCTCGCCTACGCGGTTGCGGTCGAGGAGATCGCCAGGGTCTGGGGCTCGCTGGCGCTGATCGTCGCCGCCCACACCAGCCTGGGCTGCGGTCCGCTCCACCTCGCCGGCACGCCCGAGCAGAAGGCGCGTTTCCTCGTCCCGATGGCCTCGGGCCGGGTGATCGGGGCGTACGGGCTGACCGAGCCGGGCGCCGGCAGCGATTCGGGCGGGACGCGCACGACGGCGACGTTCGAGCCAGGGCCCGACGGCGGCAGCTGGGTGATCGAGGGCGGCAAGCGGTTCATCACCAACGCCGGCCAGGCCGGGACGTACATCATCACCGCCCGGACGGGGGCCCGGCCGGACGGCAGCGCCGAGATCTCCGCCTTCATCGTGCCCGCCGACACCCCCGGCTTCAGCGTCGGGCGACTCGAGGAGAAGCTGGGCCTCCACGCCTCGGCCACCGGTGAACTGGTCTTCCAGGGGGCGCGCGTACCGGCCGCGAACATGCTCGGGCCGCAGGGGTCGGGCTTCCGGACGTTCCTCCAGGTCCTCGACGGCGGCCGGATCAGCATCGCGGCCCTCGCCCTCGGGCTCGCCCAGGGGGCGTTCGAGGCGGCGGTCGCCTACGCCCGGACGCGCGAGCAGTTCGGCCGCCCGATCGGCTCGTTCGAGGGGGTCGGGTTCATGATCGCCGACATGGCGACCGAGATCGAGGCGGCCCGCGGCCTCGTCTGGCGTGCCGCCTGGCTGAAGGACCAGGACCGCGACTACTCGCTCGCCGCGGCGCAGGCGAAGCTGTTCGCCTCGGAAGTCTCGTCGCGGGTGACGAACGCCGCCCTCCAGGTCCACGGCGGCTACGGCTACGTCACCGACTACCCGGTCGAGCGCTACCTGCGCGACGCGAAGCTGACCGAGATCGGCGAGGGGACGAGCCAGATCCAGCG
>CAYMBB010000069.1:8722-9934 GCA_964388515.1 uncultured Anaerolineaceae bacterium | reverse complement strand
GAGATCGTCCAGAACGAGGTCTTCGGCCCGGTCCTGGCCGTCCTCCCGTTCGACACCGAGGAGGAAGCCCTGGCCCTGGCCAACGACACGAAGTACGGCCTCGCCAGCTCGGTCTGGACGCGCGACGTGATCAAGGCGATGAACGCCGCCCGGCAGCTCGACTTCGGCCACGTCCTGGTCAACGACCACCTGATGGTCACCTCCGAGATGCCCCACGGCGGGTTCAGGCAGTCCGGGTTCGGCAAGGACATGTCGAGCTACTCGTTCGAGGAGTACACCCGGATCAAGCACGTGATGATCGAGCTGACCGGGGTGGCCGAGAAGAGCTGGCATTACACGATCTTCGGGGACAAGCCGGGCAGCTGATCCGGGTTGCCGGAGCCCGGCCGCGGACCGCCCGGCGTCGGTCCGCGGGCAGCGGGGGCGCGGCCCGCCGAGCGGGCCAGCGCGCGGCCGTCGGGCATGGCATCATCGAGCGACCCGTGAACCTGGAGGGATGTGACCGTCGTGCCGCCGATCACCGAGCTGACCCGGATCGAGCCCGTCTACCTCGAGCGACTCGAGAAGCAGGGCGTGTTCACGACCGGCATCCTCCTCGACGTCTCCGCTACCCCGACCCGCCGCCAGTACCTGGCCGATCACGTCGGGGCGACGATCAACGACGTGGCGACCTGGCGCGACGAGGCGCTGATGCTCAACCTGGCCGCCTTCGGGCCGGCCGAGCACCGGCTGCTCATCCAGGCCGGGATCGAAGGGCTGCGCGACATCCTCGCCCTCGACCTCGACACGTTCCGCGCCCGGGTGGCACGGGCGGCGCGCGAGCTGGGCGTCGACCCGCCCGACGAGCTGACGGTCGAAGGCTGGTGGGAGCAGGCCCGGACCCTCGAGGAGGAGTGACCCGCCGCCCGGGGCGTGCGACGCGCTACGATCGCGGCGTGAACAGGTACCTGCTCGCTGGTCCGGCCCGTGGCCTTGTCCGGCCGCGCTCACGGGTGGACACCCGGTGAGCGGGCTGCTCAGTCTCGAGGAGGCGCGGGAGCGGATTCTCGGGGCCGTCGGCGGCCCGCTGGCGGCCGAGACGGTCGGGCTCGAGGAGGCGCTCGGCCGGGTCCTGGCCGAGCCGGTCCGGAGCACGACCGACCTGCCGCCCTGGGACAACAGCGCGATGGATGGCTACGCGGTCCGGGCCGGTGACGTCGCCGCCGCGAGCGA
>CAYMBB010000069.1:0-8622 GCA_964388515.1 uncultured Anaerolineaceae bacterium | reverse complement strand
GTCCATCGCCGGCCGCGGGTGGCGGTGCTCGCGACCGGCGACGAGGTCCGCTCGCCGGACGAACCACTCGGGCCGGCCGGCCTCCCCGACGCCAACGGGCCCGGGCTGCGGGCGCTCGTCCGGAGTGCCGGCGGCGAGGCGATCGCGCTCGGCGTGGCCCGTGATCGACTCGACAACGTCGTCGGGCGCCTGCGCTCCGTGCTCGACGAGGTCGATGCCCTGATCGTCAGTGGCGGGGTGAGCGTTGGGCCCTACGACGTCGTCCGGGGCGCGTTCGAGGCGATCGGCCGGGTCGATCTCTGGCGGGTCGCGATCCAGCCCGGCAAGCCGTTCGCGTTCGGGCTCGCCGAGCGTGTCGGCCAGCGTCCCGCCCTCCTCTTCGGCCTGCCCGGCAACCCGGTTTCGTCGTTCGTCACCTTCGAGTTGTTCGTTCGTCCCGTGCTCCGGCGCCTGGCCGGCCATTCGGAGCTGGTCCGCCCGTCCGAGCGGGCCGTGCTCCAGGACGAGGTCACGAAGAGCCATGGTCGGCGCGCCTTCGTGCGCGTCGCCGCCGTCCGCACACCGACCGGCGGCCCGCTGCGCGACGAGCGCGGCCGGGTCGTCGTCCGCCTGGCAGGCGGGCAGGGGAGTCACATGCTCACCGCCCTCGCCGCGGCCGATGCGTTGGCGGTCATTCCCGAGGCTTACGACACGCTGTCGGCCGGCTCGGAGGTGGAGCTGTGGTGGCTCGACCGGGCCTGAGGCCGGCGATCACGACCCCGTCCGCGCCGCAGCCACGGCGCGACGGACTGGAGGAACGATGGACCAGACACCGAAGCCCCGCGTCGAGCGACGCCGGCTGACCCACGTCGACCGGGGCGGGCGGCCGCGGATGGTCGACGTGACGGCCAAGCCGCCGACCGCCCGGCGGGCCGTCGCCGAGGCCGCGGTCGCGCTCTCGGACGCGACGATGAGCATGGTCATCGACGGCAGCGGAGCAAAAGGCGACGTCCTGACCGTGGCCGAGCTGGCCGGGGTGATGGGCGGCAAGCGGACGAGCGAGCTGATTCCCCTCTGCCATCCGATCGGGCTGACCGACCTCGTCGTCCAGGTCACGCCTGATCGCGGTGCGGGCGTCCTGCGCATCCGCGCCGAGGCGGCTACGACCGCCCCGACCGGCGTCGAGATGGAGGCGCTGACGGCCGCCTCGGTGGCCGCTCTCACCGTCTACGATATGGTCAAGGGGGTCGAGCGGGGCGTCGAGATCCGCTCGATCCGCCTCGTCTCGAAGACCGGCGGCAAGAGCGGCGACTGGTTCCGCCCCGCTGGCGAGGAGAAGACGACGCCGGAGCGCCGTCCCGGGGCGCGGGTGGCAGGCCGGGTCGCGGCACGGAGGAAGAGCTGAGGTGACCGAGAGCCCGGACCGGTGGGCGGCGCTCGTGCTCACGACGAGCGATCGCAGTTTCGCCGGCCAACGGCCCGACCGCTCCGGCGAGCTCCTCGCCGCCCGCCTGGTGGAGCTCGGCTTCCGGGTCGATCGCCAGGTCGTGCCCGATGACCTCGATGTGATCAGGCAGGCCCTGGTCGAGGGCACCGCCACGCACCGGCTCGTGATCACGACCGGCGGGACCGGGTTGACCCCGCGCGACGTGACGCCCCAGGCGACGGCGGCGGTCGTCGACTACCAGGTCCCCGGGATCGCCGAGGCGATGCGGGCCGAGGGCCGCCGGCACACGCCGATGGCCAGTCTGAGCCGGGGGATCGTGGGCGTCCGGGCCGGCAGCCTGATCGTCAATCTTCCCGGCAGCCCGCGCGGCTCGATGGAATCGTTCGCGGCTCTCGAGCCGGTCCTCGTCCACGCCCTCGAGACGCTCGCCGGACCGTTCGACCACGCCGCCCAGGCCGGCCGGCCCGACCTGCCGGGCGGTGAGCCCGCAGCGGCGCACTGAAGGGGGGCCCGATGTTCGAACCGTTCGCCCACGTGCCGGCCTACCCGCTCGTCTTCCCGCTCTTCTACGGCGCGGTCGCGTTCTTCGCCCTGGTCATGGCCCGCCACCTGCGGATCTTTGCCGCCGTCCGGCCGGCGCGCCCGTTCGCCGATGTGCCGCTCCGGGTCGGCGGCCTCGTCGTCTACGTCCTCGGCCAGGCGAAGCTGTTCAAGGACCTCCGGGCCGGGGTGATGCACGCCGGCATCTTCTGGGGCTTCGTCCTGCTCACGGTCGGCACGGCGAACGTCGTCACCGGCGGGCTCGTCGAGCTCGTCATCGGCTGGCCGCTCGACGGCGCGCTCTGGACGGCCACCACGCTCCTGCAGAACGTCGTCGCGGTCGTCGTCCTGGTCGCCGTCGCCTACGCCTTCTACCGGCGGCTGGTGAGCCGGCCGCGCCGGCTCACCCTGTCGCGCTCGTCGCTGATCATCCTGACCCTGATCGGGAGCGTCGTGGCCAGCGAGCTGCTTGCCCAGGCGTTCGAGGCGGCGCGCTACGGCCCGATCGACGGCGCGTTGGTGGCCAACTGGCTCGCCCTGCCGCTCGGCTCGCTCCCGGTCGCCGCGCTCGAGGGCGGTTTCGCCGCCCTCTGGTGGGGCCGCATCGCGGTCGTCACCGCCTTCCTGTGCTACCTGCCGTTCACGAAACACCTGCACATCGTCACCAGCGCCTTCAACGTCTACTTCCGCAAGCTCGCCCCGCGCGGCGAGCTGCCCGCGCTCGACCTCGAGCGCGAGGACCAGACGTTCGGTCTGCGGACGCTCGCCGATCTCGGCTGGAAGGACCTCCTCGACGGCTTCACCTGCACCGAGTGCGGGCGCTGCCAGGATGCCTGCCCGGCCTGGAACACCGGCAAGCCGCTCAATCCAAAGAGCTTCATCATGGGCATCCGCGAGCTGAGCGGCGAGGCGGAGCGCGGCCTGCCGCTCATCCCCAACTCGGCCCCGGTGCGTGAGGCGTACGGGCTCGACGACCGGCTCACCCCCGACCGGCTGGCGATCCCGCTCGTCGAGCACGCGATCCCGTACGACGCGGTCTGGGACTGCGTCACCTGCGGCGCCTGCGTCGAGGCTTGCCCGGTGCTGATCGAGCACGTCGACAAGATCGTCGGCATCCGGCGCAACCTCGTGCTCGAGGAATCCCGGTTCCCCCAGGAGCTGACGGTCGCCTTCCGGGCGATGGAGAGCGTCGGCAACCCGTGGGGCCAGCCGCCCTCGACCCGGACCGACTGGACGATCGGCCTGCCGTTCGAGGTCCCGACCGTCGCCGCGCTCGCGGCGGCCGGACGGCTGGCCGAGATCGAGGTCCTCTACTGGGTCGGCTGCGCAGCCGCCTTCGACGAGCGCAACCGGAAGGTGGCCCGGGCGTTCGCCACCTGCCTGAACGCGGCCGGGGTGCGCTTCGCGATCCTCGGCCAGGAGGAGTCGTGCACCGGCGATCCGGCCCGGCGGATGGGCAACGACTACGTCTATCAGGTCCTCGCCGCGGGCAACATCGAGACGCTCGGGCGCTACGGCCTGCGCAGCATCGTCACCGCCTGTCCGCACTGCTTCAACGCGCTCGGGGTGGAGTATCCCCAGCTCGGCGGCCGTTACGAGGTCGTTCACCACTCGGTCTACCTCCAGCGCCTGCTCGCCGAGGGGCGCCTGCGGGTGACCGTCGGGGAGCCGGTGGCGGCCGGCGGTGAGGCGGGCGCACAGGCCGGCGGCGCGGACGGGGCGGGCGGGCGACGGACGGTCACCTACCACGACTCGTGCTACCTCGCCCGCTACAACGGCGTCATCGCCGCCCCGCGCGAGGTCCTGGCGGCCGTGCCCGGCCTCGAGCTGCGCGAGATGGAGCGAACGGGCCGCTCGACGTTCTGCTGCGGCGCGGGCGGCGGCCGGCTGTGGATGGAGGAGACGCGCGGCACGCGGATCAACGCCGAGCGGACGCGTGAGGCGCTCGCGACCGGCGCCGAGACGGTCGCGACCGGCTGTCCGTTCTGCATGACGATGCTCCGCGACGGGCTCGCCGATGCAGCCGGCGGGGCGCCCGGCACGGTGAGCGCGATGGACGTAGCCGAGATCCTCGCCGGCAGCCTCGCGCCACCCGACCGGGAGGGACGACAGCTGCCGGTCCTGGGCTGACGACCCGACCGCGGGCCGGCGGGTGAGCCATGCGCCAGGGGGCCGGCCGCCGACCCCGGCCCGGTGCTACGATGCCCCGGTGACCGCCGCGCCGACCGCCTCGCTGGCCTCCGCCTACCGGCTGACCGAGGAACAGGCCATGCTCCGCGAGGCTGTCCGGACCCTGGCCGACGAACGGATCGCGCCGCGGGCGGCGGAGGTCGACCGCACGGCCGAGTTCCCCTGGGACGTCAAGGAGCTCCTGGCCGGCCAGGACATCCTCGCCCTCCCGTTCCCTGCGGCGCACGGAGGTCTCGGCGCGGACCTGCTGACGATCTGCCTCGCGATCGAGGAGATCGCCCGGGTGTGCGTCACCTCGTCGCTCATCCTCGCCGTCCAGGAGCTCGGTGCCCTGCCCCTGCTGCTTGCCGGGAGCGAGGCCCAGCAGGCGCGCTGGTTCCCCGACCTGGCCGCGGGCAGGACGCTGATCGCGTTCGCGCTCACCGAGGCCGGGGCCGGCTCGGACCCCGCCGCCACCAGGACCCGGGCGACCCGCGACGGCGACGCGTACGTCATCGAGGGCACGAAGCGATTCATCACCCACGGCAGCATCGCCGACCTCGTCACCGTCTTCGCCGTCACCGATCCGGATGCACCGCGTCACCGGAACCTTTCCTGCTTCGTGGTCGAGAAAGGGATGGCCGGGTTCGGTGTCGGGCGTCTGGAGCACAAGATGGGGATCCGCGGCTCGCCGACCGCCGAGCTCCTGTTCGACGGCGTCCGGGTGCCGGTGGCGAATCGCGTCGGGGAGGAGGGCGAGGGCTTCGCGATCGCGATGCGCACCTTCGAGCGCTCACGGCCCGGGATCGCGGCCCAGGCGGTCGGGTTGGCCCAGGGTGCCCTCGACGTGGCGGCCCGCTACGCGACCGAGCGACTCCAGTTCGGGCGCCCGATCGGCGAGCTCCAGATGATCCAGGCCCTGCTGGCCGACATGGACGCCGCGACCGAAGCGGCACGGGCGCTGACGTACGCCACCTGCGCCGCGATCGAGGCCGGCGCGAGCGACGCCGGGCGCTGGGCCGCAGCCGCTAAACTCGTCGCCGGTGACGCCGCGATGCGGGTGACCACCGACGCCGTCCAGGTCCTCGGTGGCTACGGCTATCTCCAGGAGTTCCCGGTCGAGCGGATGATGCGCGACGCGAAGATCACCCAGCTCTACGAAGGGACGCAACAGATCCAGCGGCTCGTGGTCGCACGATCGCTGCTTCGCCGCTTCCAGCCCGTGCGGTCCTGACGGCCGCGGGCCCGGGTCCGCCCGGGGTGCGAACGAGACAGACAGGAGGGATGGTCCACAGTGCGCATCGTCGTCCTCGTCAAACCGGTGCCGGACCCGGCTGCCGGCGCCGAACGGCTCGACTCGAACCTTCGTCTCGACCGGGCCGCCGCACCGGCGGTCGTGAACGGCAACGACGAGTACGCTCTCGAGGCCGCCCTGAAACTGACCGAGGCCCACGGCGGCGAGGTGACCCTGCTCTCGATGGCTCCCGCCTCGGCGCCCGAGACACTCCGCAAGGCGCTGGCCATGGGCGCCCAGCGCGGCGTTCTCGTCACCGACCCCGTCCTGGCCGGTTCGTGCACGCTGTCCACGACCCGGGTCCTGGCGGCGGCGCTCCGAACGCTCGAGTTCGACCTCGTCCTGGCCGGCGTCGACACCTCCGACGGCCAGGCGGGCGTCGTCGCGGCCGGGGTGGCCGCCCTGCTCGGGCTGCCGTACCTCTCGTATGCGGCCCGGATCGAACCCGATCCCGCGGCCGGGCGGGTCCGCGTCCGGCGGATCAGCCCGACCGGCTACGACCTGCTCGAGGCCCCGCTGCCGGCCCTCGTCAGTTGCACCCAGGTGCTCGGCGAGCCGCGCTATCCCTCGCTCAAGGGGATCATGGCCGCCCGCTCCAAGGAGATCGCCGTCCGCTCGCTGGCGGACATCGGGCTCGATTCGGCGACCGTCGGCGGGTCGGTCGCCACGACCCGGGTTCTCGGCGCCCGGCCACCCGCGGCCCGGGCCGCGACGCGGGTGGTCCGGGGCAGCCCGCAGGAGAGTGCGCGCGAGGTCGTCGCCTTCCTCGCCGAACGGAGGCTGATCTGATGGCCGGTGACATCTGGGTCGTGGGTGAGCTGGCCGACGGCGGGCTGGCGCGGATCAGCACCGAGGTCGCCACCGCTGCTCGCGAGCTCGCCGCGGCGGGCGGTCGTGACCTGGTCGGGGTCGTCGTCGCCGCCACCCCGGACGAGCCGGCCCGCGAGCTGGCCCGCTTCGTGCCACGCGTCCTGGCGATCGCAGAACCGGCCGCCGGGGAGCACGCCTGGTCGGCCGCGGCGGCGACGGACCTGGCGGGCCTGCTCGAGCGCGAGGCTCCGAGCTGCGTCCTGGTCGGGGCGACTCCGGACGGTCGTGACCTGGCCGGGATGCTCGCCGCCCGGCTTGGCTGGGGCGTGCTCGCCAACGCGACCGGGCTGGCCTGGGCGGACGGCGGTCCGACGGTCGAGATGAGCGTCTTCGGCGGCAAGCTGCTGACCAGCTCCGCGTTCACCGTCGAGCACGGAATCGTGACCGTCCGGCCGAACACGGTGACCGCGCTCGCCGCCACCGAGCCGGGGACGGTCGAACCGGTGGCCGGTGCAGGGGCCGGTGCGGTGGTCGGTGTGGGACCCGCCCTGCCGCTCGTCCGAGTCGTCGAGCGGGTCGCCGAGGCCGGGGCCGCGGCGCCGATCGAGGAGGCGAAGGTGATCGTTGCCGGGGGGCGGGGAGTCGGCGGGCCGGAGGGGTTCCGGATCGTCGAGGAACTGGCCGCGGAGCTGGGCGGCGTCGTCGGGGCGACCCGGGCCGCGGTCGACGCCGGCTGGATCCCGTACGCCCGCCAGATCGGCCAGACCGGCAAGACGGTGAAGCCGGGGCTGTACGTGGCGCTCGGCATCTCCGGTGCGATCCAGCACAAGGTCGGGATGCAGTCGGCCGAGACGATCGTGGCCGTCAACCGGGATCCGGATGCACCCCTCGCCGAGTTCGCCGACCTGTACGTGGTCGGCGACCTGTTCGAGGTCGTGCCGGCCGTCCTCGCCGAGCTCCGGGCCAGGCGGACCTGAGGGGTCCGGAGGTCCGCCGGTGGAGCCGACGATCGTCGTACCGCTCGCCGTCTTCGCCGTCCTGGTCGTCCTGTTCGCGGTCGTCGCCCGGCGGACGGCGCGGGTCGTGGCCGAGACGCGCGACGCCCAGACCTTCCGGCGGGCGATCGCGGACCTGGCGACCCGGCTCGACATCTCGCTCGGCGGGCTGATCGAGCGGATCGACGCAGTCCGACGCCACACCCTCGCCCCGGACGAGATCGGCGACAGCCTCGCCGCCGCGTTCGACGCCCTCGGCCGCTACGCCGAGGAGGCCCGCGGCCTCCGCCACCCGCCGGCGGTGGACGATCTGGCGGGCGGCTTCGTCAATGAGATCGAGCGCGCCGCGCGTGCGGTCCGGATGGTCGATCACGGCTGCACGATCCTGGCCACGGGCCGGGGCGTTGGTCGCGAGGCGGAGGGAGAGATGGCGATCAAGCGCGGCTACCTGAACCTGCTCCACGCCCGCGAGGCGATCGCCGAGTACGCCGCCGAGATCGCCCTCGCCCGGCCCGGCAACGAGCCTCGCTGGTACAGCCGGCGAGGCGGCGTCGAGGCTGCCGTCGAGCATCCCGACGGCCAGGACGAACCCCGTATCTAGTGGTATGCTCGGCTGGCACCACAAGCGGTAGTGGTGGAGGAACAGAGGCAGATGCGCTGTCCCCAGTGTGGCGCGCACGAGACGCGCGTCGTCGACTCGCGGGACCTCGATGACGCCGCGACGATCCGGCGTCGTCGGGAATGCGCCGTGTGCGCCAACCGCTTCACGACCTACGAGCGCGTCGAGAGCGCGCGGCTGGTAGTCGTGAAGCGCGACGGGACCCGCCAGGAGTTCGACCACGACAAGCTCGCGGCCGGCCTGCGCAAGGCGCTCACCCGGCGCCCGGTGCCCGACGATGCCGCCGAGCGGGCGGCCGACGTGATCGAGGCCGAGCTGCGTGCCAGCGGCCAGGCGGAGGTCCCCTCGTCGCGGATCGGGATGCTGGCGATGGAGAAGCTGCGCGAGCTCGACCACATCGCCTACATCCGGTTCGCCTCGGTCTACCAGAGCTTCGAGGACCTCGAGGACCTGAAGCGCGAGGTCGACAGCCTGTACGCCGAGCGCGGCCCCGGGAGCGCGGGGAGCGCGGGGACGTGAGCGTCCTCTCGGACCGCGACATCCGGGCCGAGCTCGAGGCCGGCCGGGTCCGGATCGAGCCGTACGATCCGGCGGACCTGCAGCCCTCGTCGGTCGACCTCCACCTCGACCGGAGCTTCCGGGTCTTCCGCAACAACCGCTACGCCTACATCGATGTCCGCGCCCTCCAGCCGGACCTGACCGAGCTGCTCCGGATCGAGCCGGACGAGCCGTTCATCCTCCACCCCGGCGAGTTCGTGCTCGGCCAGAC
>CAYMBB010000068.1:4862-10314 GCA_964388515.1 uncultured Anaerolineaceae bacterium | reverse complement strand
CGGCCAGCCCGACCGCCGCTGCCGCAGGCCCGGCCCCGGCCACCCCGGCCACCCCGGCCACCCCGGCCACCCCGGCCACCACCGCCCACCTCCGGGGCGTCGTCGGCCGGGCGGTCGCGACCGCGCTCGAGGCGCCGGCCGGACCGGTCCAGCTGAACCTGCCGTATCGCGAGCCGCTCGTCCCGGACGGGGACCTCCGGCCCGGCCGGGCGGACGAGGGGATCGTGCCCGCGCGCGGCCAGGCGGCCGACGACGCGCCGCCCGTCGAGCCGCCCCCGTACGTCCGCCTCGCGCATGGACGGCGGGTCCTCGACGAATCCGCGCTCGACGAGCTGGTCGAGCGCCTGGCGGCCTCGACGCGGCCATTGATCGTGTGCGGGCCGCTCGATGTGCCCGGGTTCGCCGAGGCGGTCGCCCGCCTGGCGGGCGCGATCCGCGCCCCGATCCTGGCCGACGCGCTGGCCAACGTCCGGCTCGGGCCGCACGATCGGTCGCACGTCGTCGCCCGCCACGACGCGATCGTCCGCTGGCCGGCCTTCCGCGACGCCCATTCGGCCGACCTCGTCGTCCGGTTCGGCGGCACGCCCACCTCGAAGGCCATCCTGGAGATGGTGCGCGAGCAGCAGGCGCCCCAGGTCGTCGTCGACGACGGCGGCTGGACCGAGCCGACGCTCCTGGCCGCGACGATCGCCCACGCGGATCCGGCCTGGCTGGCGGCCGCCCTGGCCGATCGCCTCGAGCAGCGCCCCGACCAGCCCGGCGCCTGGCTCGACGACTGGCTGGCCGCCGACCGGGCCGCCGACGAGGCGATCCGGGCCTGGCTGGCCGGGCTCGACGAGCCGTTCGAGGGCGCGGCCTTCAGCGAGCTCGAGGGGGTGCTGCCCGACGGGGCGATCCTGTACGCGGGCAACAGCATGCCGGTTCGCGACCTCGACGCGTTCCTCGCCGGCGGCCCGGCGGCCGTCCGCTGCCTGGCCAACCGCGGCGCGAACGGGATCGACGGGGTCGTCTCGGCCGCCCTCGGGGCCGCCACCGCCGCGCCGCTCGTGCTCGTCGTGGGCGACGTCTCGTTCATCCACGACCTGAACGCGCTCGTCGGCGCCCGCCTGAACGGGATCTCGGCCACGATCGTCCTGGTCAACAATGACGGCGGGGGGATCTTCTCGTTCCTCCCCCAGGCGACGACCGAGCGCCCCGGCGTCGGGCTTCCCGAGCACTTCGAGGAGCTGTTCGGGACGCCCCACGGGATCGACCTCGGTCCGATCGTGGCTGCCCTCGGGGGCGAGCATCGACGACTGGGTCCGGGCGAGATCGGCCCCGCGGTACGCGACTCGCTCGCCCGGCCGGGGGTGCGGGTCCTCGAGCTGCGGACCGAGCGGCGCCGGAACGTCGAGCTGCACCGCTCCTGCCAGGCTGCCGTCGGGGCGGCGCTCGAACCGCTCGGGTGGCGGCCGCGGAGGACCGGTCGATGAGCTCGCTCGTCGTCGACGGGCTGCGGTACGCCCTGCACACCGGCGGCGACGGCCCGCCGGTCCTCCTGCTCCACGGCTTCACCGGCCGCGGCTCCGACTGGGCGCGCTTCCTGCCGGCGCTCCGTCGGAGGCACCGCACGATCGCCGTCGACCTGCCCGGCCACGGACGCTCGGAGACGCCGGCCGACCCGGCCCGTCACCGGCTCGAGCAGATCGCCGCCGACCTGGCGACGATCCTGCGGACCCTCGACGCCGCCCCGGCCGCCGTGCTCGGCTACTCGATGGGGGCGCGGGTCGCCCTCCGCCTCGCCCTCGACGCGCCCTGGGTCGTCGAGCGCCTGGTCCTCGAGAGCCCCTCGGCCGGGATCGCCGACGCCGCCGAGCGAGTCCGGCGGCAGGCGCGGGACGAGGCGCTCGCCCGGCTCCTGGAGGGAGAGGGGATCGCCGCCTTCGTCGATGCCTGGCAGGCGCAGCCGCTGTTCGCGAGCCAGGCGGCCCTCGCTCCGTCGGCGCGGGCGAACCTGCGCCGACGACGCCTCGCCAACCGGCCGGCCGGGCTGGCGGCCAGCCTGCGTGGGGCTGGGCAGGGGACGATGGCCCCGCTCCACGATCGGCTCGGCGAGATCCGGGTGCCGACCCTGATCATCGCCGGCGCCCTCGATCCGACCGGACTGGCGCGGGCGAGGGCGATCGCGGCGGCCATCCCGGACGCCCGCCTGGCGATCGTCGACGAGGCCGGTCACGCGCCCCACCTCGAGCGTCCGGCGGCCTTTCGCCGGCTGATCGTCGACTCCATGGACCAACCACCCGGAGCGGACGCCGGCCCGGCCCCGGCGCCGTCCCGCCCAGCGCACCCGCAGCCACGACACCGATGAGGAGACGACCGTCATGACCGCCACCTGGACGAAGGTCCGCGACTTCAGCGACATCATCTACGAGCACTCCGGGACCGGGATCGCCAGGGTGACGATCAACCGCCCGGAGGTGCGCAACGCCTTCCGTCCCCAGACCGTCAGCGAGCTGATCGACGCGTTCCGTGACATCCGCGACGACTCCTCGATCGGTGTCGCGCTCCTCACCGGCGCCGGCGACGCCGCGTTCTGCTCGGGCGGCGACCAGCGCTACAAGAGCGCCGGCGGGTACCTCGACAGCGAGGGGGTCGCCCGGCTGAACGTGCTCGACCTGCAGCGCCTGATCCGTTCACTGCCGATCCCGGTGATCGCGCTCGTCAACGGCTACGCGATCGGCGGTGGGCACGTCCTCCACCTCGTGTGCGACCTGTCGATCGCCTCCGAGAACGCCGTCTTCGGCCAGACCGGTCCGAAGGTCGGCTCGTTCGACGCGGGCTACGGTGTCGGTCTCCTGGCGCGGACCGTGGGCCAGAAGCGGGCCCGCGAGATCTGGTACCTGTGCCGCCAGTACAGCGCCCGGCAGGCGCTCGAGATGGGCCTGGTGAACGCGGTCGTCCCGCTCGCCGAGCTCGAGGCGGAGGGGATCCGCTGGGCCGACGAGATCCTGGCCAAGAGCCCGACCGCGATCCGGCTCCTGAAGCGCGCCTTCAACGCCGACACGGACGGGCTGGCCGGGCTCCAGGAGCTCGCCGGCGACGCGACGATGCTCTTCTACCTGACCGAGGAGGCCCACGAGGGGAGCCGGGCGTTCCTCGAGAAGCGCCCGCCGGACTTCTCGCGCTTCCCGCGTCGGCCGTGACCGACGAGCGCGCGATGACGATGGCGCCGCCCTCCCGCCTCCACGCCTGGCGGCTGGCGATCCGCCCGGCGACGCTGCCGGCCGCCGTCGGGCCGGTGGTGGTCGGGCTGGGCGTGGCGCTCGGCCTGGGCCGGGCCGCGGCGGCGGCGGGCGCGGACGCGGGCTCCGCGGGCGAGTTCGGCCTTCGGCCGGTCCCGGCGCTCGCCGCGCTGGCCGTCGCCCTCCTCCTCCAGGTGGCGGCCAACCTGGCCAACGATCTGTTCGACTTCCGGGCCGGGGCCGACGCGGCCGACCGGCTCGGGCCGCCGCGGGCAGCGGCGCTCGGCCTGCTGAGCGAACGCGAGCTGGCGGCCGGGACGGCGTTCGTGCTCGCCCTGGCCGGGCTGGCCGGGCTCGTCCTCGTCGCGGTCGGGGGGCCGGTCGTCCTCGTCCTGGGGGTCGTCGCGGTCGTGTGCGCCGTGGCCTACACCGGCGGTCCCTGGCCCTACGGCTACCACGGCCTGGGCGAGGTCTTCGTCTTCGCCTTCTTCGGCCCGGTCGCCGTGGCCGGCACGACCTACCTCCAGACCGGGTCCTGGGAACCGCTCGCCTTCGCCGCCTCGGTCCCGGTCGGGGCGCTCGTGACCGCGATCCTGGTCGTGAACAACCTGCGCGACATCGACCCCGACCGGCGGGCCGGCAAGCGCACGCTCGCGGTCCGGATCGGCCCCCGGGCGACGGCGAGCGAGTACGGCGCCCTGCTCGCCCTGGCCTGCGCCGTGCCCGTCCTGCTCGTCGGCGGCGGCTGGACGTCGCCGACGGCCCTCCTGCCGTTCGCCTCGCTGCCGCTCGCCTGGCCGCTCCTCGCCGCGGTGCGGGAGGCGGCGGCCGGTGGCGACCCACGTCGCCTCAACCCGGTCCTGCGGGGCACGGCCCGGCTGTCGCTCGTCTTCGCCCTCCTGTTCGCGGCCGGGCTCGCCCTCGGCGCCCGGGCCTGAGCCGTGATGAACCCTGATGAGCCGTGATGAACCCTGATGAGCCGCGATGAGCCGCGAGCCGCCGGAGCGATGCTGATCCGCGAGGTCGAGCTCCGCTTCGTCGCCGTCCCGTTCCGGACGCCGGTGATCGCCGCCGGCCGGCGCTGGACCGCGCGCCGGCTCGGGCTCGTCCGGGTCAGCGCCGGGAACGGCCTCGAGGGTGTCGGCGAGATCGCCCTCGACGGCGGGCCGGTCCTCGACGCCGCGCTCGTGTCGGCGCTCGTGATCGCGCTCACCGGCCTCGACCTCGACGACGGGTGGGCGACCGCGCGACGGCTGGCGAGCCTCGCCCGGAGGGTCGAGCGGGACCCGGTCGTCGCCCTCGTCGCCGGTGGCGCGCCGTCGACGCAGGCCGCCGTCGGCCGGGCCGTCCGGGCCGGAGCCGAGGCGGCCGTGCTCGACCTCCGCGGCCGGGCAACCGGGCGTCCGGTTCGCGACCTCCTCGGACCGGGGCGGCGGGTCGAGGTAGAGGTCAACGGGCTCGTCTCGGCCGTCACGGCCGAGGCGGCCGCCCGGGAGGCCGCAGCGCTCGCCGCCGGCGGCTATCGCTGCCTGAAGCTCAAGGTCGGGAGCGAGCGCACCGTTGACGAGCTCGGCGAGCGGGTCGCAGCGGTCCGCGCGGCGATCGGGCCGGAGGTCCGGCTCCGTCTCGATGCGAACGGGGCCTGGGGGGAGGCGCAGGCGATCCGTGCCCTGCGCGCCCTCGGGGGGCAGGAGCTCGAGTACGTCGAGCAGCCGGTCGCCCCGCGGCTGGGGGCCGGCGCGCTCGGCCGGGTGCGGCGCGGCTCGCCGCTGCCGATCGCGGCCGACGAGTCGGTGACCGGTCCGCCGGCCGCCGCCCGCCTGGTCGACGAGGGCGCCGTCGACCTCCTGGTCGTCAAGCCGGCCCGGGTCGGCGGGCCGGGCGTCGCGCTCCAGATCGCCGATCGGGCCGTGGCCCGCGGCGTGGGCGTCGTCGTGTCGACGATGTTCGAGACGGGGATCGGGCTCGCCAGCGCGCTCCACGTGGCGGCCGCGCTGCCCGGCCCGGACCGCACCCACGGTCTCGGCACGGCGGAGCTCCTCGCCTCGGATCTCCTGATCGACGGGCCGCAGGTTGTCGATGGACGGCTGGCGGTCCCGGTCGGGCCGGGCCTGGGGGTCACGCTCGACGGGAGGGCGATCGAGCGGTACGCCTGGGCGGTGGCGGAATGAGCCGGCGGCGGACCGGTGGCGGGGCGCGGTCGCCCGCGGCGCTCCCCGGACGGGCGGCGG
>CAYMBB010000068.1:0-4762 GCA_964388515.1 uncultured Anaerolineaceae bacterium | reverse complement strand
GCGGCGGCCGAGTCGGCGGCCGATTCCGAGCGCTTCGTGCCCGACTGGCTGCTCGAGGTTGCGCGGACCGCCCCGGACCGCCCGGCGGTCGTCGACGACGCGGGGACGCGCTGGACGTTCGCCGAGCTGGTCGGGGCGGCGGAACGGCTCGCCCTCGGCCTCGACGGGGCCGGGCTGCGCGCCGGCGACCGGGTCGCGGCGCTGCTGGCCGACGGGGCCCCGTTCGTCGCCCTCGTCCATGCCGTTCGCCGGCTCGGTGTGGTGCTCGTGCCGCTCAACCGGCGGGCGACCGCGACCGAGCTCGGGCAGCAGCTGGCCGAGGCGGGCGCGCGCGTCCTCGTGTGCGACGAAACGACGGCCGTCCTCGCCCGGGCAGCGGCCGACGTGGCCGGCGCGACGCCGCCCGACGTGGCCGGCGCGACCCCGCCCGGCGGTGGGCCGGGCACCGACCGACGTCCCGGGCGCGGGCCGATCGTGGTCGCGGTCGACGAGATCGAGCGCCTCGGCTCCCGCCCGGACCGCCCGGCGGCCGCCCGGCTGCGCGCCGTCGTCGACCTGGCCGCAGCGGCCACGATCGTCTTCACTTCGGGCACGACCGGTCGCCCCAAGGGAGCGGTCCTCAGTCACGCCAATCACCGCGCGAGCGCCGCCGCCTGGTCGGCCTTCCTCGGGCCGCGTCAAGCCGACCGCTGGCTCGCCTGCCTGCCGCTCTACCACGTCGGCGGTCTCGCGATCGTCGACCGGGCGGCGCGCTGGGGTGTGCCGGTCCTCGTCCAGCGCCGGTTCGACCCCGCCGCCGTCGCCCGAACCCTGGTCGAGGACGAGGTCAGCCACCTCTCGCTCGTGGCGACGATGCTCCGGGCGCTGCTCGAGACGCACGAGGGGCGGCCGGTGCCGACGACGCTCCGGGCGGTCCTCCTGGGCGGTGGCCCGACCCCGGCGCCGCTCGTCCTCGACGCCTCGGGGCGAGGCTGGCCGGTGGTGCCGACGTACGGGATGACCGAGACGGCCTCCGGGGTGACGGCCCTCCCGGCCGGAGAGGCGGCCCTCCATCCGGGATCCGCCGGACGGCCGCTGGCGGGGGTCGAGATCGCGATCCGGGTGGCGGACCGGGACGCCCCACGCCCGGACCCGCCGGACGTGCACGCCGGGCCCGGCGAGGGCGTGACGGCGCCGGACGCGCCGAGCGAGGATGCCAGGCCAGGGCGAGTCGGCGCAATCGGCGAGATCCTCGTCCGGGGTCCGGTTGTCTTCGCCGGTTACGACGGGCGCCCGGTCGAAACGGCCGCCGCGCTCGCCGGCGGGTGGCTCCGGACCGGCGATCTCGGCTCGATCGACGAGGCCGGCCGCCTGACGGTCGTCGACCGGCGGGACGACCTGCTGATCTCGGGCGGCGAGAACGTCTACCCGGCCGAGGTCGAGGCGGTCCTGCGCGCCCACCCCGCGGTCGAGGACGCCGCGGTCGTCGGTCGCCCCGACGCGCGCTGGGGTTCGGTGCCGGTCGCAGCGGTTGTCGCCCGGCCCGGCGCCTCGATCGACCCGGTCGAGCTGGCCGGGTTCTGCTGCTCCCGGCTGGCCGCGTACAAGGTCCCGGTCGCGTTCCGGCTCGTCGCCGCGCTCCCTCGCTCGGCCGGCGGCAAGCTGCTCCGGCGCGAGGTGCGCACGATGCTCGGGGAGGGCAGGGATGGCTGACCGCGAACCGTTCGACCTGGAGGCCCGCGGCGCCCGCGCGGCCGGCGTGTCCGCTGCGGCCCACGAGACCCGCGGCGAGGCCGGTGAGCACGCAGCGGCTGCGGAGGCCCGCAAGCCCGGAGGATCCGCGGCGACCGGCGCGGCCGACGAGCAGGGCTGGCGGCGGCTCGACCGACCGGGCGCCGCGATCGCCTGGCGACGGCTGGGCAGTGGTCCGCCGCTCGTCCTCCTGCACGCCACGCTCTCCTCGTCGGACCAGCTCCGGCCCCTGATCGAGCTGCTGGCGCGATCGTTCACCGTCCTCGCCGTCGACCGGCGCGCCAGCGGCCGGAGCCGTCTGCCCGCCTCCGCGGCGCCGGTCCCGATCGACGTCGCTGTCCACGTCGAGGATGCCGCGGCCGTGATCGCCGCCGAGGGCGTCGCACCGGCGCTCGTCGTCGGGCACAGCTACGGCGCCTGCGTCGGGCTCGAGCTGGCGGCCCGCCGCCCCGAGCTCGTGAGCGGGGTCTGGGCCTACGAGCCGCCCTACGCCCCGGTCGGCGGGCCGCGCCTGCGGGCACTCCTGGCCGAGCTCGGGCGCCGGACGGCCGAGGCGCAGGCGCGGGGCGGGCCGGCCGCGGCGGCCGAGACGTTCCTCGAGCTGGTGATCGGGCATGAGGCGTTCGTCCGGCTCTCGCCGGCCGCCATGGCCCGGGCCCGCGCGGCGGGGGCGTCGGCCGTCGCCGACGGCGCCCTCCTCGGCCTCGATCCCGGCGGGCTGGGCCGGACCGTCTGCCCGGTCGCGCTCGCCGTCGGATCGGCCAGCCACCCCCTGTACGTCGAGCTGGCCGAGGGGCTCCGGGCCCGTCTGCCGCCGGCCGCGGTCGTCGAGCGAATCACCCTGCCCGGGGTCGGTCACGGCGCCCCGATCACCCATCCGGCCCTCGTGGCGGCGGCGATCGAGGCCTTCGCCGCCGGCCCGGCGGCTGGTCCCCGGTCCGCGGTAGGCTAGGCAGATGCCGAAAGTGAACGGGCGGACGCTGGCCGACGTCGGAGACTGGCTGGCCACCCACGGGCCGGTCGTCGTCCTGATCATCGTCGGGGCGTACCTCGTCCTCAGGCTCGGGGGGGTGCTGATCCACCGGCTCGTCGAGCGCACGCTCAGCCGGCAGGCGACCGACAACACGACCCAGGAGCTGTCGGCGGTCGAGCTGAAGAAACGGGTCGATACCCTCGAGGCGCTCGCCACCCGCGTCCTCCGGCTCGTCGTCGTCGTCGCGGCCACCTTCCTCGTCTTCGACACGCTCGACCTGCTGCCGGCGCTGGCCGGGCTCGGCCTGCTCGGCGCCGCGCTCGCCTTCGCCTTCCAGGACGTGATCCGCGACCTGGTCAACGGGGCGCTGATCGTGATCGAGAACTGGTACTCGATCGGCGACGTCGTCCAGGTCGGCGGCGTCTCCGGCTCGGTCGAGGACATCGGTCTCCGGCGCACGACGCTGCGCGACCTCGACGGGGTCGTCCACATCGTCCCGAACGGCGAGATCCGGGTCGCCTCGAACCTGACCCGGGTCTGGGCCCGGATCAACCTCGACGTCACGGTCGCCCACGGCACCGACATCGACCGGGCGAGCGCGGTCGTCGACGCGGTCGGACGGGAGATGGCCGGCCAGGCGGCCTGGAAGCGGCGGCTCCTCGAACCGCCTCGGGTCGAGCGGGTCGAGGCGATCGGGGAGTACGGGATCACCCTGAAGATCCTCGGCACGGTCCGCGCCTCGGACCGCTGGGCGGCCAGCGGCGAACTGCGCAAGCGGCTGCTGGTCGCCTTCCGCGAGCACGGGATCGAGTTGCCGCGGCCGCAGCGGGTCGTCCTCGTCCGGGACCCGGGTGGATCCGATTCGACCGCCGACGGCCCGCTCGGCGAGGACACCGGGCCGGCCGGGGGCGGCGCCGCCGGCGAGTAGGCCGCGTAGAATGGCCCGCGAGTCAGTGTCAGGCAGAGGAGGTCACGTGAGCGTGGATCCCGTCCCGTCCCGTCCCGAGATCGAGAACCTCATGCTCGAGAGCCGGACGTTCCCGCCCGACCCGGCCTTCGCCGCCCAGGCGAACGCGACCGCCGAGCTGTACGAGGAGGCCGAGCGCGACTACGTCGCCTTCTGGGAGAAGCTCGGTCGCGAGCGGATCACCTGGTACACCCCGTTCCGGACGACGCTCGAGTGGGACCTGCCGTTCGCGAAGTGGTTCGTCGGGGGCGAGCTGAACGTCACCTACAACTGCGTCGACCGGCACGTCGAGCGCGGCCTGGGCGACAAGGTCGCCTACCACTGGATCGGTGAGCCCGGCGACACCCGGACGATCACCTACGCCGACCTCCAGCGCGAGGTGAGCAAGGCGGCGAACGCGCTCCGGGAGCTCGGCGTGCGCAAGGGCGACGTGGTGGCGATCTACCTGCCGATGATCCCCGAGCTGCCGATCGCGATGCTTGCCTGCGCCCGGCTCGGGGCCGCCCACACGGTCGTCTTCGGCGGGTTCAGCGCCGAGGCCCTGGCGGGCCGGATCAACGACGCCCGGGCGAGAGTCCTGATCACGGCCGATGGCGGCTGGCGGCGCGGGAAGAAGGTCGGGCTCAAGCATCACGCCGACGAGGCGCTCACCGACACGCCCTCGATCGAGCATGTCCTGGTGGTCAACCGGCTCCGCGACGGTTGCCACATGGTCGAAGGCCGCGACCACTGGTGGGGCGAGACGGTCAACCGCCAGTCCGAGCACTGCCCGCCGGTGCCCGTCGAATCAGAGCAGATGCTGTACCTGCTCTACACCTCGGGCACGACCGCCAAGCCCAAGGGGATCGTTCACACCAGCGCGGGCTACCTGCTCGGCACGAGCTACACCCACGAGATGATCTTCGACATCAAGCCCGACGACGTCTACTGGTGCGCGGCCGACATCGGCTGGGTGACCGGGCACAGCTACATCGTCTACGGCCCGCTGGCGAACGCGACGACCGGGGTGATCTACGAGGGCGCCCCCGACACCCCCGACTGGGACCGCTGGTGGCAGATCGTCGAGGACTACAAGGTCTCGATCCTCTATT
>CAYMBB010000067.1:3312-10436 GCA_964388515.1 uncultured Anaerolineaceae bacterium | reverse complement strand
GCTGGGCCGTCACGCCGACGAACCCGTTGTGGACATCCATGAACGTCGCCATTCGGCACCCTCCATTCGTCGGTCCGGACCTGCGGCCCGGGCACCGTCGAAGCGAGGTTCGCGCGGTTTGGGCGGCGGGTCATCGGTCGGCGGACCGACCCACGCCCTCGGAGATGACCGATGCCCGCCTGCCGAGCGACCGACGCGGCCGGCGCTCGATCCGCCTGGCGCGAGCGGGCGCTGAGGTGGACGGGCGGGAGGTCCGGCCAAGGCGCCGCCCGACCCCGCCGTGACGAGCAGGGCGGCGCGCCGAGGCGAGAGACCAGAGATGCGCGGGCGGCCACGCGGACCGTGAGCCCCTCGCGTTCGACGTCGACCTCGTACCACTGAGGCCGAGGGCGTGAGCCCCGGGGCGGACTCAGGTCCCGTCGCTGACGCCCCACTCGAAGCCGAACGCCTCCAGGCGACCGACCAGCTCGTGGGTCGGCATCGGGAGGCGGGTCGCAAGGTCGTCGCGGAGGATCCGGAACGCCTCGTCGAGCGGTGCCCCTCCGCCTGGGCCGCCGGTGTGAAAGGCGAGCAGGTCGAGCCCGGCGATCGCCGCTGCGAGGACCTGGAGGAGGGCCATCAGGACGCGGTTGCCGCCGAATGCGCCGCAACCCCAGTAACCGGTGTGCACGGCGACCCGGACCGCCGGCCCGCGCAACCGCTGCGACTCGGCGGCGGCGGCGGCGAAGCCGGTGACGGCGGTCGTGAGGATCTGCTCGATCGTGTCGCGACGGTACCGCCCGGATCCGCCCGACGGCGCCGCGATGGCGACCAGGTTCGTGATCGTCGGCGGCTCGACCCTCGTCGTCGCCCGCCGGACGAGCTCCGGATCGGCCCGGGCGAAGGCGTTCCCGTAGAGCCCGTGCGGTCGACCGGCCTCAGGATCCGGGTTCGTCGCCACCGACGCGCGCCGCTCGACCCCGGTGACGAGGACCGGGGTCGGACCGTCGGGCCCGCGCGTCGTGACCGCGATACCGGCCGCGACGAGCGCTTCCCTGAGTGCGCCGAGCGCTGGGTGCTCGGCAACCTGCAGCTCGTCCTGGGCAAAGAGCGGCCCCCGGTAGCCGAAGAAGAGGTCCGGATCGGCGAAGTTCACATGCCACTCGACAGCCTCCGCCGGATCGAGGACGGGGACGTAGTCATAGAAGCCGGGCCGGGCGAGGACGAGCTCGGCCGGCACCGGCCCGACAGTCGCGGGCAGGGAGGTCGACGCCCAGCGACTGAAGCCGATCCACCCCCGGTGGACCGAGCCGGGCGGGCAGGAGATCTCGTAGACGACCTGCTTGTTCGGGTGAAGCCAGACGGGCCGGTGCCCGGCCATGAGCCTCGCGGTGTCGTACTCGTGGCGGGCGATCGGCTGGGGCGAAAGAATCATGGTCCTCGCCGCCGCATGCGCAGGCGCACGCCCGGTCGCCGGTCCGCCAGGAAGGTGGCCGCTCGGCCCGTCAATCCCCGGCCACCTCACGCAGGGCCCGCTCGAAGGCCGGCCTCGTGGCGTTCGAGAGCAGGCGCTCGAAGTGCTCGGCGGCGTAGGCGCGGAAGTCGACCTCGAGGGTCGAGATCGCTTGCTGGAGGACGCCCCACATGGCCTCCCGGAAGTCGGACACGACGCGCATGACGGTCAGCCGCGCGAGCCGGTCGCGCCGGACCGCCCCGCCATCGTACGCCTCGAGGAGCGCCCGGTCCTCGTCTCCGGTCAGGCCGTGGTTGACGCTGAAGTTGCCGAGGTCGAAGAACGGGTCGCCCATCCCGGCGTACTCCCAGTCCACGATCCGGATCCGGACGCCGTCGTCGATGAAGTTCGCGTTCAGCAGGTCGTTGTGGCAGGGCCGCATCTCGAGCGGGTTGGCCAGCAGGGCGAACTCGATCCGCCGGCCGATCGACTGGGCGAGGGCGAACTCGGGCGGGATCGGGACACCGCGGGCGGCGGCCAGCGCCCGGTACGCCTCGACGATCCGGAGCGGGATGAAGATGCCCGGGATCGCCGGGCCGTCGTGGATCCGGCGGATCGAATCGGCGACGCGGCGGATCGTCGCCGGCTGGTGGACCGCCTCGTCGGTGATCGGACCACCCTCGATGAAGCGGGTGACGAGATAGCCTTCGGGCCGGATGAAGGCGACGACCTCGGGACCAACGCCAACCCCGGCCGCGGCCACGGTCGCCGCGTGCTCAACTTCCCGGCTGATCCCGAGCAGGTGCGTATCGCTGCCGCCGAGCCGGATGACGAACCGATCCCGGAGCCCGGCGGCCTCGACGAGGAAGTTGCGGTTCGTGATCCCGCCTGAGAGCCGGCTGAGCGTGAGCCGGCGGCCGGCGAGCTCGGGGACGCGCTGCATGGCGGCCACGAGCCCGTCGCGGAGCTCGCCGCGGACGACCTCGTCCGGTGCCTCAGCCTTGGCCATCGCGCCCCTCTGCCAGCCGGCCCTGGCCTGACCCCGTCCTGGCCTGGTCTGACCTGACCTCGCCTCAGCCGATGATCGCCTCGCCGGTCGCCCGGTCGGCCTCGATCACCTCGGCGGCGATCTGGGGTCGCTCGATGGCGAGGTAGAGGACGACCCCGACCAGCAGGATGACGCCCAGGAACGTCTCGAACAGCGGCCACGCCGGCAGGCCGGTGAGCGGGTCGCTGCCGAAGAAGGTCAGGGTATTGATTGTCGGGTTCGTCAGGTCCCGGAGCGCGTTGCCCCAGTCGCCGAAGGCGTCGGCATGCCACAGCCCGAAGTTGACGAGCATCGCCCCGCCCCAGACCAGGGCGGCGATGTTGATGATCACCCCGGCGCTGCCGAGGCTGAACCACGCCTTGCGGTGCGGCCAGCCCTTCAGCCGCGCCGAGAGGACGCCGAGGTTGCACAGGAAGTACGAGAGGTAGATCGTGCCCGTTGCGCCGATCGCGATCACCCCGGCGCTGCCGCTGACGAGGAACGGGATCGCAGCCAGGACGCCGACCGCGATCGCGGCGTTCGTCGGAGTCCGGTGGGTCGGGCTGACGTGAGCCCACGTCCGGCCGAACGGCAGCCGGCCATCGCGGCCCATCGAGAACATCAGGCGGGTCGTCGCGCCCTGGATCGCCAGGGTGCACACGAAGACGGCGAAGAAGACGACGCCGAGGTAGATGTTCCCCCACAGGGTGCCCATGTTGGCGTGGATCGCATCGGCGATCGGGAAGGCGCCCGTGCCGGCGGCGGCGATCTCCGCGTCCAGGTCCGGGGTCGAGAGGATGATCGCGAGCAGGAAGATCGTGCCCACGATCCCCGACAAGATGATCGCGGTCAGGACCCCGCGCGGCGCCTGGCGGCTGGCGTCGACGGTCTCCTCGCCGAACGTGCCGGCGGTGTCGAAGCCGTAGACGACGAACAGCGACATGAACGCGGCGATCGCAAAGACGGGCAGGAAGTTGCCGTTCGCCTGCGACTCGAGGCCGCGCGTGTCGGCCAGGACCGAGAGCGGCTGGTGGTTGAAGAAGATGAGCAGGATGCCGGCGAAGACGAGCATCGCCAGGATCTCGGCCGCGACGCCGAGGTTGTTGATCATCGACAGGAGCCGGACCCCGAAGGCGTTGATCAGGGTCGTGACGACGAGTGTCCCGAGCGCGACCCAGACGTTCCAGGTGAACGGGCCGTAGGCCTGCGACCCGTCGACGCCGAGGATCGAGGAGAGGACGAGCGGGACGGTGATCGCGACCGCGGTCGTGGTGATCACGCCAGCCCAGAAGTAGAGCCACCCGGTGAACCAGCCCAGGGTCCGGTTCGAGAGGCGCTTCGACCACTGGTAGATCGACCCGGCGACCGGGAAATGGCTCGCCAGCTCGGCGAAGCTGAGGGCGACGAAGAGCTGGCCGGCGACGACAAGCGGCCACGACCAGAAGAACATCGGGCCGCCGATGGCGAGCCCGAGGCCCATCAGGGTGAACGTCCCGGTCGAGACGCTGATGTAGCTGAACGCGACGGCGAAGTTCGACAGGAAGCCGAGCGAACGCTGGAGCTCGGGCTTGATCCCGAGTGATCTCAGGTGCGCGTCGTCACGGGCAGCGATATCCGCCGGGAGACTGGAATCGGCCACGAAAGGTGCCCTCCTACCACCGCACGAACGCGTGCGAGCTGACCTCTGGAGAGACGCGGTGACACCGGTTCGCCGAGCAACTCCCCGAACCGCCCGAGCGTGGGCGTCAGCATAGGGGGACCCCGGGCGAGCGTCAACGGGCAGCCATGGCCGGCGGGCGTGGTGGCCCCCTGGGCGAGGGCCGGACGGACCTGACGCCATTGGATGGGGTCGTGTAGCCTCGGCTCGGTTCATTGACACCGACTCAGCCTCGGAGGTCTCGATGCGCCGACGCTCCATGGTCTTTCCCGGGTTTGCAACTGCCGCTGCGCTGGGCGTCGCGCTGGTCGCCCTGGCCGCCTGCTCGACAGGAGCCGCGACCGCGCCGACGATCAGCGATGCCTGGGTCCGGCCGGCGATGGGCCCCGAGCGTCCGGCGGCCGGGTACATGGTGATCACGAACACGTCCGGCCAGGCGGACGCCCTCCTGAGCGTGTCGATGGCGGGGGCGAGCTCGGTCGAGATCCACCAGACGACGAGCGACGCGAGCGGGATGATGGGGATGCACCCGATCCCCCGCCTCGAGGTGCCCGCCGGCGGAACGGTCAAGCTCGAGCCGGGCGGCTACCACCTGATGATCATGGGCCTGACGACGCCGCTCGAGGTGGGCTCGAAGGTGAAGCTCGAGCTCGTCTTCGAGCGTGCGGGCACGGTCGTCGTCGAGGCCGACGTCCGCCAGGGCTAGATGGCCGTGCGTCCCGCCAGCCCGTCTTCCGGCCCGCGGTCGGACGATCGCGCGGCGGTCGTCGTCAGCGGGCTCCTGCTCGCCCTCGTCGTCGCCCTCCTCGGCGGGCTCGTCGCCCTCGTCGTGCTCAACCGGGGCGCCTCGGCACCGGGTGGCGGGCCCGGCTCGACGGGCGAGGCGGGTTCGGGCGCGGCGGCGGGTTCGGGCGCGGCGGCGGCCAGCTCGTTCCTCTACTCGGCGATCCGCGACGCGCCAGCGATCGAACTGGTCGACCCCGACGGCCGGCCGTTCTCGCTCGCCTCACTGCGCGGCCGGCAGGTGCTCGTCTTTTTCGGCTACACCCACTGCCCGGACGTCTGCCCGGCGACGATCGGGGTCATCGGTGAGGCGCTCCGGACGCTCGGGCCCGGGACGGAGGCGCTGTTCGTCACGATCGATCCGGAACGCGACACGGTCGCCTGGCTGCACGAGTACGCCCGCTTCCTGCCCGCCGGGCTCACCGCCCTGACCGGGACGCCGGCCCAGGTGCGTGCGGTCGCCGATGCGTGGGGGGTGCGCTATGCGCGGGTCGAGAGCGGCTCGGCGGACGCGTACTCGATGTCCCACACCGCCGACGTTTTCCTCGTCGACGCGGCCGGCCGGCTGCGGGCGAGCTTCCCGTTCGGGACCGAAGCGGGGGCGATCGTCGAGGTCGTCCGGATGGTGGCCGCGGCGTACCCGGCGGGGGCGCCTGGCCCGGGCGGGGTAGCCGGCTCGGCTGTGCCTGGCCCGGGCGGGGTGTCCGGCTCGGCCGTGCCTGGCTCGGCGGCCACGTCGAGCGCGACAGTCCGGACACCGGCTCCCACGCCCGCCGCGTCTCCGGCGGCCATCGTCTCCCTCTGGCCGCAGGTCGTCTCGACCTCGGTCTGGACGGGCTCCAGCCCGGTGATCCTGGGCCTGAGTGACGCCGCCGGACGCCTGAACGACACCTCGATCCGGGCGACGGTCCAGGTCACGAGCCTCGACGGGAGCCCGGTCGGACCGGCCGTCGAGGCCACCGTCGTCCGTCCGCCGGGCGTCGAGCAGGTCTCGTACGTCGCGGCGCTCGACTTCCCGCAGCCGGGCCGGTGGCGCCTGGCGGTGACGGCGACCCGGACCGGCGCGACGCTGGTCGGATCGGTCGAGGTGACCGCGCTCGATCCCGGCGCCACGGCGGCGATCGGATCTCCGGCCCCGACCGCCCACACCCCGACCCTGGCCGACGTGGGCGGCAATCCGCGGGCCGTGACGACCGACCCGGCCCCCTACCTGCAGCTCTCCGAGCGCTCGACGACGGACGCCCTGGCGGCCCACATCCCGTTCGTGCTGATCGTCGACTCGGTCCGCTTCCGGGTCTCGCCGGTCTGCGGCAAGGCAGTGATCATGGCCCGTTACCTGATCTACCGCTGGACCGAGGTCGCCTTCATCCACCTCGAGCCGTTCCGCTACTCGGTCGTCGAGGACACGCCGGTCCTCGACGGCGACCTCGCGGATCCGCCGCTCAGCCCCGTCGCCGCGGCGTGGGGGATCGGCCCGTCACCCTGGGGCGCGCTGACCGTACCCTGGGTCTTCGTCGTCGACGGCAATGGGATCGTCCGGGCCAAGTACCAGGGACTGATCGGGACCGACGACGTCGACGTCATCCTGTCGCTGATCGCGGCGGGCGGGTAGGCGGCGAGGGCCGGGCCCGGACGTCGTTCTGCGGCGGCGAGGGGCGGGCCGGCCGACGTCCTGCGCGGCGGCGAGGGCCGGACGTCGTTCTGCGGCCGGGGCCGGGCGCCATTCCGGCCGCGTCGGCCGCCATTCCTCGTCAATGCCGTCCACGGGAGCACTACGCGGATGCCTGAGGTCCCTACCTTCGCCCGGACGCCCGGCCACGACGGATCCGCCTCGGGAAGCCTCGTCAACGTTCCCGCCCCCGGGCATTGACGAGGGTCGCAGGTCCTCGAATCGTGACGACAGGCCGGCGGACGCCCCAGCTACGGTCCGGGATTGGTCATCGACCGACGCCGAGCTGCGTAGTGACGTGCGGGCGGGCATTGACGAGAGTTGCCGGCGTCGCGCCCACGGGTCCGGCGTGGCGCCCACGGGTCCGGCGTCGCGCCCACAGGGCGGGTGTCGCCGTTGGTGCGGCATGTCACCGCCATGGGCGTACGATGAAACCACGCCAACAGGACCCAGCCTGGAGCCACGCTGATGACTGCCACCGACATCCTGCGCGAACAGCTCCTCGAGCTGGTCGACGGCCACGGGGCGCACATGCCGTTCGACGCCGCCGTGGCCG